>NZ_KV823503.1:0-27316 GCF_001815965.1 Corynebacterium sp. HMSC22B11
TCCGCGGCCAAGAACTCGACCGCCCGGGCCTCCTCGGTGCCCGGCGCGACCAGCCCCGCCCCCGCGGCCAGGGTGTCCGCCACGTGCGCGGTCACGCTATCGGCCGGGTCGATCGCGGCGGCGATCCCACCCTGCGCGAGCTGCGTGGCACCCCGGCTGGCGGCGATGCTGTCACCCGGATAGATCAGGGCGACCTCGGCACCAGCGGCCGCCGCGGTGAGCGCGGCGACCATGCCGGCCACCCCGGAGCCTAGGACGTTGACCTGCGGCATCAGTGAGGCTTCGCGGCCAGCATGCGCTCGAGGGCGACCTCGGCGTGCTCGGCGACGGACTCGTCCACGGTGATCTGGTTGACCACCTTGCCGTCCACCAGGGACTCCAGCGCATAGGCCAGGTAGGCCGGGTGGATGCGGTACATCGTGGAGCACGGGCAGACCACCGGGTCCAGGCAGAAGATGGTGCGGTCCGGGTACTGCTGGGCCAGGCGGTTGACCATGTTGATCTCGGTGCCGATGGCGATCACATCGCCCGGCTTCGAGGCCTCCACCTCGCGGCGGATGACCTCGGTGGAACCGGAGACGTCCGCGGCGTCGACGACCGGCGCCGGGCACTCGGGGTGGACGACGACGCGCACGCCCGGGAACTCAGCGCGCGCCTTCTCGATCTGGGCGACGGTGAAGCGCTTGTGTACGGAGCAGAAGCCGTTCCACAGGATCACCTTCGCCGCCCGGATCTCCTCGGCGGTGTTGCCGCCCAGCGGCAGGTGCGGGTGCCACATGATGATCTGCTCGTCCGGGATTCCCATGGCGCGGGCGGTGTTGCGGCCCAGGTGCTGGTCCGGCAGGAAGACGACCCGCTCGCCGCGCTCAAAAACCCAGTCCAGGACGGTGCGGGCGTTCGAGGAGGTGCAGACGATCCCGCCGTTGCGGCCGCAGAAGGCCTTAATGTCCGCGGCGGAGTTCATGTAGGTCACCGGGATCAGCGGTGCCTTGTCGGCGACGGCACCGTCAGCAGCAACGTCCCCGGCGGCGACGTCGACGTCCTTGCCTTCCGCACCGTCCCCGTTCGTGCCCAGCGCTTCGCTGTTTGTACCCAGCACCTCGCTGAGTTCCTCCCAGCAGGCCTCGACCTGGCTGATGTTGGCCATATCGGCCATGGAGCAGCCTGCGGAGAGGTTCGGCAGGATCACGGCCTGGTTGTCCTGGGAGAGGATGTCCGCGGTCTCCGCCATGAAGTGCACGCCGCAGAAGACGAAGGCCTCGGCCTCCGGGTGGGCCTTCGCCGCCTGGGCGAGGTTGAAGGAATCGCCCACGAAGTCCGCGAACTTCACGATCTCGTCGCGCTGGTAGAAGTGGCCCAGGATCTTCACCCGGTCGCCGAGGGTCTCGCGGGCGTCGATGATCATGGCATCCAGCTCGTCCGGGGTGGCGGTGGTGTAGCGCTCCGGCAGCACGCCCTGGCGGGGTGCGACGGTCGGGAAGTCATCGCCGTGGGAGGCGCCCGGCCCGTAGGAGGAGTTCTGGTCGACCTCCCAGGGCTCGGCGGGCAGCTGGGAGTCGCAGGTGCTGGACTCGGCGTCGGCGGCCTTGAGGATGAGGTTGGTTACGGAGCTCATAGTCTTGGTGCTTTCTGTGGTGGCTGCCGGTTTAGGCAGGTGGGTTGAGTGGCGGGGTCGTCGGGTCGGATTTGTCGTGTCGCCGGTTTTCGGTTTCTACAGTTCCGCCCGGTCGGATTCGGGGACGAAGCGGTAGTACTTCGCGGGTCGGTGTTTGGCGCCTTCCTGGTACTGCCCGGTTTCCTCGACGTCCCCGCTGGCGAGGACCTGGCGGCGGAAGTTGGCCGGGTCGAGCTTCTTTCCGAGGATGACCTCCTGGACCTGCCGTAGTTCGGCGATGGTGAAGGAGTCCTCGAGGAAACGGTGCGCGACGAGGGCTTTTTCGGTCCTTCTTCGCAGCCGGTCGATGCCCGCGTCGATGATCTCCGCGTGGTCGAAGGCCAGGGTCGGGAGATCGTCGGTGCAGAACCAGGCGATGTTCTCTTGTTCTTGACGGCACTGCTGCTGGAAGTCGCTGTCCCGGAACTGTGCCCAGTAGGCGATGGTCACGGTGCGCTGCGCCTCGGCGGAGCGTTCCACCGATCCGAAGGCGTAGAGCTGTTCCAGGTAGTTCGGCTCCGCCTGGGCGGCGGCGACGAGGTTCTCCAGGGCGGTTTCGGTGAGGGTTTTATTCCATTCGGTGGGCCCACCGGGCAGCGCCCAGGCGCCCTCGAAGGGTGGCCGGATGCGGCGCACGAGTGGCACCCACAGCGCGGGGCTTGTGCTCTCCACGTGCGGTGGGTCGATGGCGAAAGCCACCGTGGACACCGCCACCGTGGGGCCGAGTTGCCGCCTTTCGGCGACGTTTAGGCCGGTCCAGCGCCTCATGCCGGGCCTCCTCACTACTTAATGTCATATTGACACTAAGTAAGAATATGGCGCAGCTCACCCCCGGTCAAGGCGAATGGCCGGGGTCGAGGTGTTAGAAGAACAACGGCAGCAGGAAGGCCATGCCGGTGCTCCAGGAAAGGTGCAGCGCCGTCGCGCCGAGGATGTTGCCGTACCGGCGGGCGAGCAGCGCGGTAAACAAGCCGATGCACAGCGAACCAACCAGCAGCAGCGGGACCCCCATCGCCACCGTGACCAGCACATAAAGCGCCACCTGCAGGCCAAGGGAGGCGGCGGGGCTCGCGAGGGAATCCAGGGCGCGGCGGGCGACGTCGCGGAAGAAGAGCTCCTCCCCCACCCCGTTGAGCACCAAGGTGAGCACCGTGGCCCACAGCGCGTCCACCCGCATGTTGTCCATCAGCCCTGCGACCGGCTCCGCCAGCACCGGGATACTGCGGGTCACCATCGCACCCAGCAGGAAGATGCCAAGCAGCACCAGGCCCAGCCCCACGCCAACCCCGAGCTCACGGGCGGCCGTGGAGCCAGCGCGCGGGCTAAAGCAACGGCGGTCGCCGAAGCCCAGCCACGCGGAAAGCCACACCAGGAAGGCCACGGCGGTGGCCAGGTAGAAGCTGGCCGAACCCGCGGGCGAGGAGGAGACCCAGAACAGGCTGGCGGCACCCAGCACGGCCGGGACCAGGATGATGGCGAGGCGCAGCGCCACAGGCTTATTCTCCATGCGCCAGATGCTACCGGGCTGGCAACCACGCCCCGCACACCGTTCAGTCGCTCGCCTCGCGCGCACCCGGGCGCTTACTGGCCCCGCCCTCGCCACACCCCACCCACCCCGGGCGCACTGTTCACCCGCCACCCCGAATGCTTAAAGTGAGAGCATGCTTCCCCAGATTTCCGTCGGCGCACTCGGCGGCACCATCGCAATGAGCTCCCAGAGCGCGACCTCCCCCGTCAACCCCCAGCTCGGGGCAGAGGACCTGATCGCCGCCGTCCCCGACCTGCAGAAGGTCGCCCGGATCAGCGCGAAGACCATCAACAACGTCGCCTCCCCAGCGATCACGATGTCGGACGTCCTCGCCGCACTCCGCTACGCGGAAGAGGCCGTGGACGCTGGCGCCGCGGGCGTCGTCCTCACTCACGGCACCGACACCCTGGAGGAGACCGCCTTCCTGCTCGACCTGATGTGGGGCCGGGAGGAGCCGATCGTGATCACCGGCGCGATGCGCTCGCCGAACCTGTTGAGTTCCGATGGTCCGGCGAATCTCATGTCCGCGGTCCTCACCGCCGCCAGCCCGGACGCCCGTGGCCTCGGCGTCCTCGTTGTTCTGGACGACACCGTCCACGCCGCCCGCACCGTCGCGAAGACGGATGCCACCGCGCTGTCCACCTTCCAGTCCCCTGGCTGGGGCCCGCTGGGACGGATCTTCGAACGCGAGCTGCACCTGCAGTTCCGTCCTGCCCGGCGCGAGGACGCCCTGCCCGCCCCGGCGGACGAGCCGGTGCGCATCCCGATCGTGGAGAGCGCGGTGGCTGAGGACGGCGAGTGGGTCGCGGCGTTGGCGGGAATGAACCCTCGGGCGATCGTGGCCAGCGGCCCGGGTGTGGGGCACCTGGCGGTACCTGCGGCCCACGCCCTGGAGGAGCTCATCGAAGAGGGAACCCCGGTGATCGTGGCCTCCCGCACGGGAGCGGGGCGGACCCTGACCCGCACCTATGGCTACCCGGGTTCCGAGGCCGATCTATTGGAGCATGGCTTCATCCTGGCCGGTTCGCTCACTGCTCGGAAGGCCCGGCTGCTGGCGCACGTGCTGCTGGCAACGGGTGCCGATGCCGAACAGCTGCGCGAGGGCTTCGCCCGCTTCGGGCGCTAGTCAATTGGGGGCTGGCGCTGGGCAATCGGGGCTGGCGCTGGGCCACCCGTGGCGCCGGGGGCTGGGACAGACCCCTGCACCCGGCGGGACAACCCCCCTTCGCTGCGGCTCGGCCTATTCGCAGGCCACGCCGTCCCGGTCACCGTCCATACCCAGCCGGTAACCAGGCTGACCAGCGTAGATCGGGGCAGCACCGGCCGCTCGGGCCTCGGCGCAATTCTTGTAGTACACCGCGCCACCCGACTGCGCGGGTGCCACCGGCGCTGGAGCAGGCTGGGCCGGGGATGGTCGCGGCTTCGGCGGCGCCAGCTGAGCTGGCTGTGGCGGCGGGAGCTGGGTCGCGCCCGGTCGCAGCAGGCCGTCGATGGCGTTCGGGCCGGTGCCGGTGCCGTCCCCGGCGAGGTTGATGGAGCCTGGACCGCAGCCGTCGAGCACCCGGTTGATGGCCTCCTTCTCCGCAGCGGTGACCCACAACTGGTAGGTGTGCTTCACGTTCACCTGGATGGCGACGTACTGGCAGCGGAAGCCCTTGTTCTTCGGCAGCCAGGTCGCGGCGTCGCCGTCCCCCTTCTGGGTATTCGCCTTCCCCTGCACGGCCAGCAGATTGCGGTGGTCATTGGCGAAGGCCTCGCGGCGCTCCGGGCTGAGCTGCTGGGCGCCCTTCTGCCAGGCATCCGAGAGCGCCACGACGTGGTCGATGTGTACCTCGTTGGAGGTCTGCGGTCCGCGCTGGAAGTTCATAATCTGCCCGGTGTACGGCTCCTTGAGTTGCCCGGCGAGCACCTTGCAGCCTTTCGGCGCGGAGACCATCGTCATGTCGCGGGCCAGGACGTCATTGCGCTGGTCGCAGCCGTTTCGGTCGATGTCCTTCCACCGCTGGCCGAACTGGGAGCGCTCATAGCCGGTCTTCGGCGCGCGACCCTTCACGGCAAGTTCGTCGAGTTTGCCGCGGACGATCCGTACCGCGTCTGTGTCCTCCGGTTTCTTCTCCTCCGGGGTCGGGCTCGCGTCGGCGTCAGCGGCGGCCTCCTCCTGTGGTGCTGGGGAGGTTTCGGCCGTATCACTCGCCGCGTTCGGCGCAGTGGAGCTGTTGCTGGCGGGCTCTTCGGTTTCGAGGTCGCACGCAGTGGCGAAAAGCAGGCTCGCGGCACCCAGGACCGCCAGTGCTGGGCGGAGCGCCCTAGCGGGCGTCTTCCACCGCTGGTGAGGGCTTGTTTTCTTCATGGCTGGCAGCATAGCCCACGCCGCCGACAGGCTTAGCCTTCCAAGCGTGGATTAATAGAACACAGAATAGAATCAGGCCGGTCCAGCCCTGGGAATTACCCAGCAACCACAAGCCCGGTTCGAAGGCATAGCTCTCCTGATCCGGGTACAGGCCGTGCAACCCCAGGTAGTTAGCCACGATCACCAGCAACGCAGCGACGCGCACCGCCTGTGAGCGGGTGCAGAACACCAGCGGGAAGACCAGCACGATGCCGATCCAGTGGTGCGTGACGGCCAGCGGCCCGGCCAGGCACACCCCAAGAATCACCAGCGTCAGGGCGTGCACACGCCGACCAGTGCGCTCGAAGCGCCAGGCACCCCACAGGCTTAAAGCTGCGATAATGACAAATCCCGGCCTCATGATCGCCAGCGCGGTGTCGCCGTCGACCCCCAGCCGGGCGATCAGCCCGGTCAGCGACTGGTTCGGCGGATACGGTGGCGCACCGCCCCGCTCCTCGTTCACGAACTCGGTCGTCCAGAAGTAGCGGGAGGCCTCGGGGCGCAGGATCCACCCGATGACCGCGGTGAGCAGGAAGAACCCGGCGGAGCGGGCAACAGAGGCGAAGTCCTTGCGCACCAGGAAAATCAGCGCATAGGCCGCCGGGGTGATCTTGATACCCGCTGCGATACCGATTCCCAGGCCCCGGACCCGGCGCGGCGTGAAGCCGAAGACGTCCGCGGCAACCAGCAGGATCAGAAAGACGTTGATCTGGCCGTAGTTCAGGTGGGCCCGCACCGGCTCGAAGCAGGTGGCAAGGCCGGTAAGCCCAGTGGACCAGGCCCAGAAGTAGCGGTTATCCATCGGCCCCGGCAGGCCAAGCCCGCTGCGCTGCAGCCACCGCACCGCCATCGCGATGATGCCAAAGAGCGCTGCCACGCTGGCCAGCGTCCAGAGGACCTCCATGGTCTGCTCCCCCACCCAGGTCAGCGGGGCGAAGAGCAGGGCGGCGAAGGGCGGGTAGATGAAGCGGAATCCGGAGCGGGTGTCGAAGTCCACGTAGAGGTTCTCGCGGTCGATGAAGGCTTGCCCGGCATCGCGGAACACGCCGACGTCCAGCAGGTACGCGGAGAGAGCGTGCTGGACGGCCACGGTGATACCGATCGCGCCGACGATCAGCCCCACGGCCAGCACAACAGGTCCGAGCAGACGTTGTGCCCGGGCGAAATCTGGTTTTGACATGCGAAAAACCATAGCAGCCCAAGGAAAAACCCCGCTGTGTCAGCAAGCCCTGCTCACTTATGGGAACATGAATTTTATGAATTCAGCAGTCAAGACGATTACGGGCGCTGCGGGCAAGCCCTTCCAGAAGCTCAAGTTGCCGCAAAAGGTGCTGCGCGAAGGCTTTGAGAACCCCAGCCTGGCACGGCGACTGTTCAATCTGTGGCCCCCGCTACTGGGAGCGGGCGTGCGCATCACGCACATCGCGGATGACTGGTCCGCCGGCCGCCTGGAGCTGAACCTGCGCTGGTGGAACCGCAATATGCACGGCGCGGGCTTCGGCGGCACGCTGTTTTCCATGACGGACGTGCTCTTCGGCACGCTGGTCATGGGCCGCCTGGGTTCGGACTACGAGGCCTGGACCCGCACCGGCACCTTCCAGTACCTCTCTCCGGGACGTCGCGGCGCCTACCTCGACGTCGAGGTCACCGACGAGCTGCTCGCCTGGATGAAGGAGGTCGTCGCCGAGGACGGTTACTGCAACGTCCCTTATACCTCGGTGATCTACAACAAGGACGGCTCCGTGGCCGGCATTGGCCAGCAGGATTTGCACGTCCGTCCGCGCCGTTCGGGCAAGCTTGCCCACCTCAAGCGCGCACCGGAGCCGAAGCACGCCACCGAGGCCCGCGGCCTGGTACTGGAGTCCCTGGCCAACGCGGTGCTGTGGCACTGCTTCAAGCAGCAGCCGAGCGTGCTGACCTCCCTGATGAGTCGCCAGCGTCGCATCCCGGAGCCGGATGCGCAGATGCGCATGGTGGTCAGCGCGGTGCTGGACCGCGAGGCTGCGACCCGCGAGGAGCTGCTGGAGCTGGGCGTGGCGGAGAAGTTCCTGGACTAGGGTCCGGCCACCCCGGCCCCTCCCTGAGGCACATAAAAAGCCGCCGACCACGGTGAAAACCAGTGGTCGGCGGCTTTCGCGCTAGCTATGCCATTCTAAACGGCCTCACCGCTCCTCGCCGGTTAGTAGATGGCGGCGGACTCGATGCGGCTCGGGGTGGCGTAGGCGATCGTGGCGGTACAGACGATGCCCGCGAGCGTCACCAGGGTCGCCCAGTCCCCGTCCAGCAGCCCGCCGAGCAGCACCCACAGCACCGCGGCCACCACCGCGAGCGCGATCACGGCGATGCCGAAGAGGTGCTCATTGCCCGTCCCGGAGACCGGGATGTACAACAGACCCGCGCCGATGCCGATCAGGCCGGCGACGACGGCCGCGAGCACGGCGGAGGACACGCCACCGGCGCTGTAGCCCGCGATCTGGGCGACCAGCAGGTCGACGAGGAAGACGACGGCGAAGGTCACGACCGCGCCGAGCAGCGCGAGCAGCACCAGGTTGCTGACCACCTTCTTCGTCTGGAAACGGCCCGCGATCAGGCCCTCTTGCGAAGGCTGGGCCTCGTAGTAGCCCTGGTTGTACTGCTCCTGGCCGTAGCCCTCGCCATAACCCTGCTGGCCATAACCCTGGCCGTAGCCATGCTGGCCGTAGCCCTGGTTGCACTGGCCTTCGTTGTTATTGGGGTAGGTCATGCCATCAATCCTTTGTCCTTATATTGTGCGGTGCCCAACTTTACCGGCTGGGCTGATCTCGATCAGCCGGGCACAGGTTTAGCAGGAAGTCCTTATTATCCTCACGGGAACTAATCCGCCCGCCCCTCCGACCACTCACATACAGCCGCCTGTAGGCCCAATGCGGCCTCACCACCGGCTACACCACTCACCTAGGCCGGCGCCGAAGGGTGCCGGAAATACGTCGGAGGCGTCAATGGAGTTTTCTCTCCTTGCCGCCGGCATGGATACGGCCGGCGGCTTAGACACCGTCGCCTTGTCCCGCTGGCAATTCGGCATCACCACGGTTTATCACTTTGTTTTCGTCCCGCTGACCATTGGGCTGGCACCACTCGTGGCGCTCATGCAAACTTTCTGGGCTGTCACGAAGAAGCCCCATTGGTATCGCGCCACCCGCTTCTTCGGCGTGGTTCTGCTCGTGAACTTCGCGATGGGCGTGGCCACGGGCATCGTCCAGGAGTTCCAGTTCGGAATGAACTGGTCTGAATACTCGCGGATGGTCGGGGACGTCTTCGGCGGCCCACTCGCCCTCGAGGGGCTGGTCGCCTTCTTCATGGAGTCCGTCTTCTTAGGCATCTGGATCTTCGGTTGGGGGCGGATCCCCACCTGGCTGCACACGCTCGCCATCTGGGCGGTGGCATTGGCGGTCAATCTCTCGGCGTACTTCATCATCGTCGCGAACTCCTTCATGCAGCACCCGGTGGGCGCGGAGTTCAACCCCGAGACCGGGCGCGCGGAGCTCACGGACATCGTCGCGCTGTTGACCAACCCCACCGCGCTGGCGGCCTTCCCCCACGCTGTGGCTGGTTCCTTCCTCACCGCGGGCACGTTCGTCCTCGGTGTGTCTGGTTGGTGGTTGATTAAGGACGCTCGGGCCAAGGCGAAGGCTGCCACCGCAACCCACGATGGCGCGGCCCTGGACAACGCCCCGGCAGCCGAAGCGTCGGCGTCGGGAATCGACACGGCAGCGACAGACACCGCACCGTCCAAGGCAGCAGCGTCGTCGTCCGAAAAAACTGCCGCAACCAGCGACGACGACCGGCACAGCATGCACCGACCGGCGATGAAAGTAGGCCTGTGGACCACCATCCTGTCCTCGATCGGACTGTTCATCACCGGCGATATTCAAGCCAAGCTGATGTTCGATCAGCAGCCAATGAAGATGGCCTCGGCCGAGTCCCTGTGCCACACGGAAACCGACCCGTCATTCTCGATCCTCACGATCGGAACGCACAATAACTGCGAATCGGTCATTCACGTGCTCAAGGCGCCGTTCGTGCTGCCTTTTCTCGCGGAGGGCAAGCTTTCAGGCGTAACCCTGCAGGGTGTGATGGATCTGCAGGAGAAGGCGGAGGCGCTGTACGGGCCGGGGAACTACTCCCCGAACCTCTTCGTGACCTACTGGTCCTTCCGCGCCATGATCGGGCTGATGGTGGGCTCCCTCGCCTTGGCCTTCTTCGCCTGGCTGTTCACCCGCAAGGGCCGCCTGCCGAAGGGCAAGTGGGCGACCATCTTCTCCTGGGGCTGCCTGGCCGCCATCCCCTTCCCCTTCCTCGCAAATTCCGCAGGCTGGATCTTCACCGAGATGGGCCGCCAGCCGTGGGTGATCCACCCGAACCCGGAATCGGTGGGCGATCCGCGCACCGAATCGATCCGCATGCTGGTCGATCACGGGGTCTCCGGGCATGAGCCGTGGGTGGTCATCGTGACCCTGGTGGGCTTCACCCTGATCTACGGCATCCTCGCGGTGGTGTGGTTCTGGCTGATCCGCCGCGTGGTTCTCAACGGTCCGCCGGCCGAATCCGGCCCGGAGGCGGTGGCATCCGAAACTACGGAAGATGACGAAGAGAAGCAGCTGCAGCCTGCGGGAACGGTAAGCTTCGCGCGCGGCGCGGAAGGGAAGGAATCATGAGCATCGATCTGCCTACCCTGTGGTTTGGCCTCATCGTTTTCCTCTTCGCGGGCTACTTCATGCTGGAGGGATTCGGCTTCGGCGTGGGGCTGCTCCTGCCCTTCCTGGGGCGCGACGAGGCCCGCCGTAGCGCCATGATCCGCACCATCGGGCCCGTCTGGGACGGCAACGAGGTCTGGCTCATCACCGCCGGTGGTGCGCTCTTCGCCGCGTTCCCCGCCTGGTATGCGGACATGTTTAGCGGCTTCTACCTGCCGCTGTTCCTCATCCTGCTGGGGCTGATTGTGCGCATCGTGGGCCTGGAGTGGCGTACGAAGGTCAACTCCGCGAAGTGGCGTGCCTGGTGTGATGCCGGGATCATCGCCGGCTCCTGGATCTCGCCGATCGTGTGGGGCGTGGCAGTGGCCAACCTGGTGAGCGGCATCCCGGAGAACGCCGCCCACGTTTACCCGCTATTCCACCCTTATGCGCTGGTGGGCGCGGCGGCGCTGGTGTGCGTCTTCGCGCTGCACGGGCTGACCTTCATCCGGCTCAAGACCGCAGGTGTGCTGCGCGAGGAGGCGCAACGCTTCATCGCCCCGCTGGCGATCGGCTCGATCGTGTTCGGCGGCGTATTCGCGCTGTGGACCCAGCTCGGCTACGGCAAGGCGTGGACCTGGGTGCCGCTGGTACTCGCGGTCGTGGGGCTGCTCGGCGCGGTGGCTGCGACGGTCGCGCAGCGGGATGGTTGGGCGTTCACCGCCACCGCCCTGGCGATCGTATCCGTGGTGGTGCTGGGCTTCGGGGCGATGTTCCCGATGCTGTGGACTGACCTGGATATTTGGCAGGCCGCATCCAATCCCTACACCCTGAAGGTCATGACCTGGGCCGCGGTGATCGTGACCCCGTTCGTGCTGGCCTATCAGGGGTACACCTACTGGATTTTCCGGCGTCGGATCGTGGCGGAGCCGGTGCATCTCTAATGCAGCTTTTGCGGGTTTCGGCCCCGGCGCGGCGCTGGGTGCTGCTGAGCGCGGCGCTTTCGGTGACCGGGGTGGGCTTGAGCATCGCCGCTGGCTTGCTGCTCGGCCACCTCGTCGCTGGGGTACTGGGTGGCGAGGCGCCGCTGGGTCAGGTGGCGCCGGTAGCGGGAGAGGTGCAGCCCGGCGGTATTGGCCAGTACGCCCAGCGCCTGGACCTGGCGCTCTTGGCTTGGCTCCTGGTGACGGCCGTGTTGCGGGCGCTCGTGGCGTGGGCGCAGTCCCGGCTTGGGGATTCCGCAGCGGATACCGTGGTCGCGGAGCTGCGGCGCCGTGGCCTGGCCGCGCTGACCCACCGGGACCCACGGACCGTGGACGTCGCCCAGTTCCGCAGCTTGCTGACCAGTGGCCTGGACGCTTTCCGCCCGTATCTGACGGGTTTCCTGCCCGCGGCGGTCGCCACTTTCTTATCGACGCCGATCGCGCTGGCCGCCATCTGGTTCCAGGACCGTTCCTCTGCGCTCATCGCAGCAGTCACAATTCCGCTGATCCCGTTCTTCATGTGGCTGGTGGGCCTGCTCACGGCGGGTCGCACGGAGCGCAAGCTGGCGGACATGGCGCTGCTCAGCGATCAGCTCTTGGACCTGGCGGCGGGTCTGCCCACGCTCACCGCCCACGGTCAGCAGCTGGCCCCGACCTCTGAGGTGGAGCGCCTCGCGCGCTCCCACCAGCGCTCGACAATGGGGGTGCTGCGCATCGCCTTTCTATCCGGCATGGTGCTGGAGTTCCTGGCCACCCTGTCGGTGGCGCTAGTGGCGGTGAATATCGGTTTCCGGCTGCTGGGCGGGGAGATGAGCCTGGCCGCGGGGCTGGCGGTGCTCATCATCGTGCCGGAGGTCTACGCCCCGATCCGGGAGGTTGGCTCTCGCTTCCACGATGCGCAAGACGGGGCGGCCGCCGCGAGCGCGGTGCTGGGCGCCCTCGGCGGTGCGCGAGTCCCGGCAGATGAGGACGCAAGCGCAGCGCAGGCTCCCCCAGCCGCGGCACCCCAGGGGCTGCGGGTGGTCTTCGAGAACTACTCGGCACCCGGGCGGGATGGTGCCCGACCGGCGGGGCTTAGCGGCCAGGCAGAGCCCGGACAAATCACGGTGCTGCGGGGCGATAACGGCACCGGGAAGTCCACCGCCCTGCTCGCGGCATTGGGGCTCACCGGCGGAACGGGCAGTGTCCACGTCGAAGAAGTTGTCGCCGCCCCGGCTGCAACGGATGTCCCGCAGGATGCCCACGAGGAGAACAGTAGCGGTGAAGACCGCAGTGGCGGCCGCAACGTCGCGCCAGCTATATGGGCAGGTCAGACATTGTGGCAACGCACCGCCTACCTGCCGCAGCGCCCGGTGCTGGATGAGGCCGCGATCGGCAATACTTCGCAGCTCTCGCTGGGCCAGCGCCAGCGCCGCGCCTTCGCCGATCAGGTGCCCGGCAAGCAGCTGCTGATTCTCGACGAGCCAACCGCCCACCTGGATTCGGCGAACGCGGAGCTCATGATTGGCAAGCTTCGCGCCGCGGCGGAGGGTGGCGCCACAGTCCTGGCTGCCTCCCACGACCCGCTGCTGATCGCGGCCGCGGACCGTGTCATCGACGTGCGCGGGGCCAGCGCCGTAGCCGCAAGCTCCGCCGAGCCGAACGAAGGAGGAAGCAGCCGATGACCCGGGCCATTGTCGCGGGAGTCAGCACGCTGCTGGCCGCCATCGCGCTGTCAGTGGTCTCCGCGTGGCTGATCGCGCGTGCCTGGCAGCAGCCGAGCGTGATGGACCTGACCGTGGCGATCACGGCGGTGCGCGCGCTCGGCATTTCCCGCGCTCTCTTCCGTTACCTCGACCGTCTGGCCAGCCACGATGTTGCGCTGGACCGAGCCGCTGCGGCGCGCGTGGAGGTCTACGCGCGGCTTGCGCAAGCTCCTTCTGCGCAGGTCATGGGCCTGGGACGCGGAGCCTTGCTCACCCGCATCGGGGAGGACGTGGACGCCCTGACCGAGCGCATCGTCCGCGCCACGATTCCGCGGTGGGTCGCGGGCATCACGGGCCTCATCGCCGTTGGGTTCCTGGCCATGCTCACCCCACTCGCAGCGCTCGTCCTCGCCATCGGCCTGCTGGTGGCGGGGGTGCTCGTCCCCCGCTTGGCAGCACGCGCGGAGCGGGCCTCCCTCGTCGCGGAGGCCAATGAAGACTATGTCGCGGCAGTCGACCACGCGTTGTCTTCTGCTCCAACGCTGCGGGTACGTGGCCAGCTCGCGGGTGCGCTGGCCACAGCGGAGAGCGCCGAAGCCGAGCTGCGGGCCCAGCGACGCAGCGGCCTGGGTTGGGCGGCCGGGGCGTCCGGCCTGCTGAATCTCACCAGTGCTCTGACCACGGCTGCCATCGCTGCACTGGCCGCCCTAGAGTACACAGGCTGGGCTGGCTCCGGCGCGGCGGCGCATTCGCCGCAGTGGCTGGTCGTCGTGGCACTCTTTCCACTCGCTGCCTTCGAGGCGGTGTCCACGCTCCCGGAGGCCGCCCGCACCCGGGTCCGGGCCGAGCATTCCCTGGCACGCCTGCGCGCCATCCCGGGGCCCGAGGAGGTTGAGACCAAGACCCAGGAACGTCCCGCTGCAGCTGTTTCCGAGCCCGCGGGTGGGCCTTTCCCCACTGCCTCGGCGGTGCGCGCCAAGCGCTTGACGGTGGGCTGGGACCATGACTTGGGAACCTACGACCTGGACGTCCCCGCTGGTGGGCGCGGCGTCGTCGTCGCGGCATCGGGAACTGGGAAAACGACCCTGCTGATGACGCTGGCCGGCTTGCTGCCCGCCCGCGGTGGGACGTATTCGGCGCCCGGGGCCCGCTTCATCGCCGAGGACGAGCACATCTTTGCCACAACGGTGCGCGACAACCTCGCGGTGGGGGCACCGCACGCCAGCGAGGCGGCGATGTGGGAGGTGCTGGACCATCTGGGCTTGGGCGCGTGGGTTCGGGGCCTGCCGCGGGGGCTGGATACGGTGCTGGCGCGGGGTGCGGAGGATCTTTCTGGGGGTCAGCGTCGCCGCGTGATTCTGGCCCGCGCGCTGCTCACGGATGCACCCATCCTGCTGCTGGACGAGCCGACGGAGCACCTCGACGACGCGGGCGCCACGGAAGTGCTGCGTCTGCTCGGCTTCCCGGAGAACGCGGATGCTCACGCCGCTGGCACGGAAGAGATTGTGCCCGAAGGAGCCTGGCCGGGAGGGATAAAGCCGGAGGATGCGGCGGAAATTAGCGCCGAAGTCTGGGCCGCTCCCCGCGGTGAACTGCCGGGGGCGTGTGCCGAGCGAACCATCATCATGGTCACGCACCCTCGCTGATACGGCAGCGCACCACGGCGAGCAGACTGCGGGGCCCACCGATCTAAGGAAACTAAGAGCCGAAGCCCTGCAGCGCGGAGCCGTCCAACCGGTAGGTGTCCCAGCCGGACATCGAGTAGGCGCCGAAGGACTTATAGAACTGAATGCTCGGTTCATTCCACTTCAGCACGGACCACTCCATGCGCTGATAGCCGCGAGCCACGCACAGGTGCGCGAGCTGCTGGAGCAGCAGCTTCCCGAGCCCGTTCTTCCGGTATTCGGGGCGGACGTAGAGGTCCTCCAGGTAGATGCCGTGGGTGCACTCCCAGGTGGAGAAGTTGAGGAACCACAGCGCCATGCCGGCCAGGCGGGGGCGCTCGCCCGGCGCGACGTCTCCGTTCTCGGCGCCGCTGCTGTCCGCGACGCCCCCGTCCTTGATGTCCCGGTCCTCGATATCTCCGTCGAGCACCTCGACGACGTGCCCGAACACAGCCGGGTTCTCGCCGAAGAGGTGCTCGTGGAGGGCTTCCTCGGTGGCGTGGACGGCGTCCGGTTCCTTTTCATACTCCGCGAGGTCCTGGATGAGCTCCAGGATCTGGGGGATGTCGGCTGGGCTCACCCGGCGGAGGCGGAAACCGTGCGGGGCTTGAAGGAGCGGGTCGGTGCTCGCGGTGCGTGGGTCAGAACTCATGCACCACATCTTAGGAGCCCCCACCGGCGGGCTCAGCCGGGCACAAAGAAAAACCGGTGGCCACCTGTTGAAGGTGAACCACCGGTTCCTGCGACCTGGGGCCGCTATTGTGGGCGAAGGGGGACTTGAACCCCCACGTCCGTAAAGGACACTGGCACCTGAAGCCAGCGCGTCTGCCAATTCCGCCACTCGCCCGTGGCTTCATCCGCTCCAAACGATGAGGCTTGGTACGCATGGGTGCAAAGCGTGGGCTTAACGCCGGGTGCGTTTGCAACAGGAAGAAGCGTATCACGAGCTATAGACCACAACAAAATTACCGCGTGACCTGCACTAACCCGGCCCCACCTAGTTATCCCCGTATAATGGCCGTTTAACATGTGTGCGTCTACCCCGTTGCGGCGGCGCGTTGCACAGCGCGACCTGCCCTTCACCACGAGCGAAGCACCACGAGGCTAAAGCGATTCACCGATCGCGGCCTTTCTGGTTAGACGGCCTAGACGTCCAAGGAAGGAAAATATCGATGGATCTTTTCGGAAAATTTCGCAAACTGGATAGCGCACTACAGCGGGGCCTGGATAACAGCTTCGCGCGGGTATTCGGTGGCGAAGTTGTCCCGACCGAGATCGACGAGATGCTGAAGCAGCAGGCCGAGGACTCCGTGATGGTGGATAGCGAGGGCAACCGGCTTGCCCCAAGCTTCTTCATCGTCTCGATTTCCCAGCGTGATTACGACTCCCTGAAGGAGAGCCACCCCACGCTGGTCCGCGACCTTTCCGCCCGCCTGGGCCGTTTCATCCGCAACGAGGGATGGACAACGAATAACCAGGTCACGGTTGATCTTCGGGTCGAGGAGGACCTGCACACGGGCCAGCTGAAGGCCGACTCCCGTTTCAAGATCCCCGAGAGCTACTCCCCCGCCGAGGACGAGAATGCAGGCGCCGACGCCGACGCCAGCTCTGCTGGTTCTCAAAGCTCTGCTGAATCTTCCAGCTCCGCTGGTTCTTCCTCCCGCCCGGACGAGGACGTCGCCCCCGGTGAGCGGGAGTGGCCGGAGGACCCCAGCCAGGTGCGCGAGGTCGAGGCCCAGGCTTATGACGCTGATAGCGATTCCTTCCCCGCGCAGACGGGGGCCGCGGGCGCGGGCCTGGGTTCGGTCGTCCGCCCCAGCCCGGGCACGGGCTACGGCGCGGAGCACTCCGATTCGAGCCACCCCGGCACTTCCCAGTCCCCCGCCCAGTCCGTCGACGGTGGGCAGAATACGAACACCGAGGACGCTGGCTATTCCGCCGCTGAGCAGGACGGACCGGCCGTCCAGGAGGACGCGGCCGCACCGGCCGACGAGGACCAGGACGGCGCCGTCGACCCGGAGCACAGCTACCCCGGAACCACGGTGATCACCCACGCCGCGAATGAGGAGGCCCCCGTCCGCGGTGGGACGGGGGAGCCGCGGCCGGAAGCCGAGCAACTGACCGTCACCCTCACCCTGCGGGACGGCAGTGACCGCCGCTACGACCTGGTCGAAGGCAGCAACCTCATCGGCCGCGGGAAAACCGTCGACCTGCGAATCCCGGACACGGGCGTGTCCCGTCAGCACGCGGAGATCACCTGGGATGGTTACGACGCGGTCCTCACCGATCTGCAGTCCACGAACGGTACGTCCGTCAACGGCACTCCGATCGAGAACTGGCTGCTCGCCGACGGGGACGTCATCGCCGTGGGCCACTCCGAGATCGAGGTCCGCTTCCACCACTAGGGCGTTCCAACCCCCTACCGTTTATTGCCTCGGGGGTTTTGCGGGGGCTTCGTGAGGGCTTGGCTATTCACTCCACCCCCTATACGCGTGTCTGCTCACTAAACTAGGGTTAAAACCCGGACAACTTCGGCCGCCCCTGCGGCCCGTCTGCTCACGTATGCCCGATATATAAGGAGTGAAGACCGTGCACACCACGCTGTTACTAGTGGTCAAGATCGGCCTGCTCGTGCTGCTGTGGTTCTTCATTTGGATGACACTCCGCGCGCTTCGCAAGGATCTGAACTACGCGGCGAACCCCGGGGCTGCCGCTGGTGGTGGCGCGCCGATGGGCTACGCCGCCCCCCATGTTGGCCTGGCTGGTGGCACGTCTAGCAGCGGTTTCCGGGGCACGCGTCACCGCACGAATCCGCCGAAGTCCCTGATCATCACCAGTGGCCCGCTGACCGGGACCACACTGAACTTCCAGGGCTACGACGAGATCACGATCGGCCGTTCCTCGGTGTCCACACTGCAGCTGGAGGATGATTTCGCGTCGGGCACCCATGCCCGGCTCATCCGCCGGGGTCGGGACTGGTTCATCGAGGATCAGGATTCCCGCAACGGCACGTGGCTGAACGGCCAACGCATTGACCAGCCGGAACGGCTCGCCGAGGGAATGGAAGTCCGGATCGGGCAGACCCAGGTGAGGATGGAGCAATGACGGATCAGCGCTTGGCTTTAGATTTCGCCGCATCCTCCGACCGCGGTTTGGTGCGCACGAATAATGAGGACTCAGCCTACGCGGGCCCGCGCCTGCTGGCTCTCGCCGATGGCATGGGTGGCCACGCGGCCGGCGAGGTCGCCAGCCGCTTCTTGGTGGACACCCTGCGGACGCTGGACTCTCCGCTCCTGGACGAGCCGGATGAGCGCCGCCGCCTCACCTCCGTGCTGGAGCGCGCGGTGGATGAGGGCAATGAGCGCATCGCCTCCCACGTGGATGAGAACCCACAGCTGGAGGGCATGGGCTGCACCCTCACCGCGATCCTATTCAGCAACGCTAAGGCCGCGATGTGCCACGTCGGCGACTCCCGCGCCTACCGGCTACGCGACGGGGAGCTCACGCAGATCACGAAGGACGATACTTTCGTCCAGACCCTCGTGGACGAGGGCAAGCTCGACGCCACGGACGCCAGCTCCCACCCCCAGCGCTCCCTGATCCTCAAGGCGCTTACCGGCCGGCCCGTGGAGCCAACCTTCACGGAGTTTGAGGTGCTGCCGGGCGACCGCTACATGCTGTGTTCCGATGGCCTCTCCGATCCGGTGAGCATCGACACGATGCGGGACATTCTGAACGCCTACGACCCTGCCACCGCAGCCGATCGCCTCGTCGAGATGGCGCTGCGCGGCGGTGGACCAGATAACGTCACCGTCGTCGTCGCGGATGTTGTGGACCTCGCCGATGTCGAGGACGACGCGTCAGGCGAGGGTAACGCGGCATGTTCTGCTGGTCGCGGCCCGCTGCCGGAGACCCCAGTGCTCGCCGGTGCTGCCTCCCCCACTATGCAGGAGAGCCGCAGCTTCGATACGCCCGCGGCCCGCGCCGCTGCCAGTGGCGCCAGCGTGACGAGCTCGCGGGCGCCTCGGCCCCCGAAGGATCCCGAGGAGGTTTCGGAGCCGGCTGGGGCAGCCACCCTTGGCGACCCTGGTTCGGAGCCGGCTGCTGCGCCCGCATCCGGCGCGGCGGAACCCACCAGCGCAGACGGAACCGACGTCCCTAAAAAGAAACGGGGACGGGGCTGGATCGCCCTGGTCGTCGCATGCATCCTCGTCGTTGGGCTCGGAATCGCCGGATTCTTCGGTTACCAGAAGATCGGCGAGACCTACTTCGTCGCCGTGGAGGGCAAGCAGATCGTCGTGAAGAACGGGGTGCCCGGCTCCCTGCTGGGCCTCTCCCTGAACTCCACGCACCAGCGGATCTGCCTCGATGAATCTGCCTCCGTGCGACTCATCGGCGCAGATAATGGCTCCCCCGAGGACTGCCACCTCTTCCTGACCTCCGACCTGACCCCCTCGGCGCGAAGCACCGTCGAGAGCATGCCGGAGGACAGCTACCAGGCCGTCGTCGAGCAGGTGAATCGACTGGCAGAGGAAACCCTGCCGGTGTGTGTCACCCGCGAGAAGAAGGACAATGGGAAGCGCCCCGGCGCAGACCGAGCCACGAGCACCGCCAGGAAGGGCGCTGAGGACCTGACGACCCCCGGCGTGTCTTGCCGGGAGGTGAAGTGAATTGACCAAGGGCTTTTTTAAGAGAAAGACCGAAGCCTGGCTGCTGCTGCTCACCGCAGTGGTCACCCTGACGGCGGTCGTATCGCTGGAGCTGGCGCAGGGCAATGAGCTCAGCTCCAGCATCTTCCTGCTGGTCGGTGGGTTCTTCCTCATCTTCCTGGTCGCGCACCTGGTGATGAACTGGGTGGCCCCCGACGCGGATCAGGTGATACTGCCCGTCGCAGCTCTCCTCAACGGGCTGGGTCTGGTGATGATTTACCGCATTGACCTGGCCACGGGCATGTCCCTGGCAAAGTCGCAGATCATGTGGATGGTTATCGGCGTGGGCCTGCTGGTGGCGGTGCTGGTGTTCCTGAAAGACCACCGCTCGCTGCAGGACTACGCCTATCTGATGGGCCTGGTGGGGCTGGTGTTGCTCGCGCTGCCAATCGTGTGGCCGACCAGCCTCAATGCGGACGCCAACGTGTGGATCTCTATCGGGCCTTTCTCCATCCAGCCGGGCGAGTTCGCGAAGATCCTGCTGCTGCTGTTCTTCGCCGCACTCCTGGTCAGCAAGCGACGCCTGTTCTCCGTGACGGGTAAGAGCCTGCTGGGGCTACAGTTCCCCCGCATGCGCGACATGGGACCGCTGTTCCTCGTGTGGGGACTGGCGATGGTCATTTCCGCCGCGCAGAACGACTTCGGCCCGGCCCTGCTTCTCTTCGCCACCGTGCTGGGGATGCTGTACATCGTGACGGAGCGCGCCTCCTGGGTGGTGCTCGGCGTGGGGCTGGCCTCGGTCGGCGCGGTCGCGGTGTACCAGGTGTCCGACAAGATCCAGACCCGTGTGGCGAACTTCGTGGACCCGTTCGCGGACTTCCACAACCGGGGTCTGCAGCTCGCGCAGTCCCTGTTTGGCCTCTCCTACGGCGGGATCACCGGCAAGGGACTCGGCGAGGGCTATCCGGAGCTGATCCCGGTGGTGCAGTCGGACTTCATCCTCTCCGCCTTCGGCGAGGAGCTCGGCCTGATCGGCCTATCCGCGATCCTGCTTCTGTACGCAATCTTCGTGCTCCGCGGCTTCACGGTGAGCATGCACGCCAGCGATTCCTTCGGCAAACTCGTCGCCGCTGGCCTGTCCCTGACGGTCGCGGTGCAGGTCTTCGTTGTCGTGGCGGGTATTTCCAAGCTCATGCCGATGACCGGCCTGACGACCCCATTCCTTGCCCACGGTGGCTCCTCGCTGTTGGCGAACTACATCCTGCTGGCGATCCTGCTGCGGATCTCCGACTCCGCCCGCGCCCGGCGCGCGGTGCAGGACGAGGGCAGCAAGTCCGGCGGGACAGATGCCAAGTCCGAGGAGAAGCAGGGGGCTGCGCAGAACAACGCGGAAGGTGAGCTCGCGTGAATCGACCGATTAAAGCCGTAGCCATCTTCAGCATGATCTTGACGGTCATTCTGCTGATCAACCTGACCTATATTCAGGCCTTCCAGACCAAGGAGCTGGCGGAGAACCCGCTGAACGCGCGCCAGTTCTATGACATGAAGCAGCGCCAGCGCGGGCAGATCTCCGCTGGCGGGCAGGTACTGGCCGAGTCCGTGCGGGACGATAACGGCTACTACAACCGCCGCTACGTCTACGCCCCAGAGGCCTTCGGCTCGGTGGAGGGTTACTTCTCCGACCGCTTCGGTGCCTCCGGTATCGAGGCCAGCCAGAATTCCATTCTCTCGGGTGAGGACGACAGCCTCTTCGCTCGTCGTATGTGGGACCAGATCTCCGGCAAGGAGGTCCGCGGCGCGAATGTGGAGCTCACCTTAAGCCCGCAGGTGCAGCAGGTGGCCTACAACGAGCTGGCTAGCAAGGGTTACTCCGGCTCTGTCGTGGCCCTGCGCCCCTCGACGGGCGCGGTGCTGGCGATGGCCAGCACGCCCTCCTATAACCCGAGCGCGATCACGGATCAGTCCCCGGAGGCAGCGGCCGCGAACTTCGAGGCCCTCAGACAGGACGCAGGTTCCCCGCTGCTGAACCGCTCGACCCAGGTGACCCAACCCCCGGGCTCGTCCTTCAAGGTGATCACCACCGCCGCCGCACTACAGGCCGGCGATAATGCGGATACTCCGGTCAGCGCCGCCAGCCAGACCACGCTGCCGGACACGGTCACGACCCTAGAGAACTACGACGGCCAGCGCTGCGCGGGCGGGGAGACCACCACGCTGCGAGTGGCCTTCGAGAAGTCCTGCAACGTGCCCTTCGTCGAACTGGGCGTCAAGCACGGCGATGATCTTTTCCGTAAGACCGCGGAGGCCTTCGGCGTGGGTGATAGCTACGAGGGCCTGGGGCTGGGCATGCAGCGCTCGACGCTGGGTGACCTGCCGGACAAGGCGGCCCTGGGCCAGTCCGCGATCGGCCAGCGCGATGTCTCCCTGACCCCGCTGCAGAACGCCGTGATCGCGGCGACGATCGCCAATGGTGGCGTGCGCATGGAGCCGCACCTGGTCTCCAAGATCACGGGCCCGGATCTGAAGACCCTGAAGGAGACGAAGCCAAAGCGGCTGAACCGGGCGATTCCGAAGGAGACGGCAGAGCAGCTCAAGGAGCTCATGCAGGGCTCCGAGCGCGGTGGCGGCGGCTCGGCCACCATCGCGTCGAAGACCGGTACCGCCGAGCACGGCGAAGTTCGCGGCGCGGCCGCCCCGCACACGTGGTACATCGCGTTTTCCACTGAGGCGGACGTGGCCGTCGCCGTCCTGGTGGAAAACGGTGGCGGCATGGGCCAGGGCGCCACGGGTAACGCCGTGGCCGGCCCAATCGGCCGTGCCGTCATCGCAGCCGCGGAGCAGGAGCAGCGCTAAAAATGACTGAGCACCCAGAGCAGCACCAACCGGACCGCACGGATATCGAGTACACCCAGCGGCTATTGGGTGAGCGCTACCAGCTGAGCTGGATCGTGGGCCGAGGCGGGATGTCCACGGTGTGGCTCGCCCGCGACACCGTGGCGCAGCGGGACGTGGCCATCAAGATCCTGAAACCCGAATACACGGAGAGCCCGGAGTTCCGCGAGCGCTTCCGCAACGAGGCGGAGGCCGCGGAGCACTTCGATTCCCCGAATGTGGTCGCCACCTATGACTACGGGGAGATTTCCGCGGACGGCTCCCAGCCCACGAACGAGACCCGTGCGGTGTTCTGCTACATCGTGATGGAGTACGTGCGCGGCGAGAGCCTGGCGGATGTGCTGCGCCGCGAGCGCCAGCTGCCGGAGCCCCTGGCCTTGGACCTGATCCGGCAGACCGCGATGGGCCTGGCGGCGATCCACGCCACCGGTACGGTGCACCGGGATATCAAGCCCGCCAACCTGCTGCTCACCGCCGATGGCACGGTGAAGATCACGGACTTCGGTATCGCGAAGGCCGCGCAGGCCGTGCCGCTGACCCAGACCGGCATGGTGGTGGGCACGGCCCAGTACGTCTCCCCCGAGCAGGCGCAGGGCCGGGAGGTCACCGCCGCTTCCGATGTCTACTCCCTCGGCGTGGTGGCCTACGAGGTGCTGGCTGGCCACCGGCCATTCCGCGGGGACTCCTCCGTCTCGGTGGCGATCAAGCATATTTCCGAACAGCCGGAGCCCCTGCCCGAGGAGCTCAGCGCCCCGCTGCGCGAGCTGGTGAACACCTGCCTGCGCAAGAGCCCGCGTGCCCGCTACGCCGATGGCCAGGAGCTCGCGGAGGCCACCGCCGCTGTCCTTTCCGGGGCTCCGGCCCCTCGCCCGGCGGCCCTGTCCGCTGCCGACGCCGCCGCCCATACGGACGTCTTCGCTGCTCACGGTGGTGCCCGGGGTGCTGCTCCTGAGGATTCCGACGCGGAGCTCAGCCAGGTCGTGTCGGGCCCGGGTACGGCTGTCCCGCCGCGGCAGGGTCCCGCCCAAGGGCCGCGCAAGGCCAGCGCCGCGGGTGCTGCGGGGGCGGCGTCCTCCCGCTCGGCGGGTCGTCGCGGCGGGCAGCGCGGCTCTGCGACCCCGTGGATCGTGCTCGGGGTGGTTGTAGCCCTCGGCCTGGGTGTGATCGGCTACCTCCTGCTCAGCGATTCGAACTCCTCGACCCAGGAGCAGGAGACGAAGACCGTGACCAGCGAGGTCACGACCTCCCCCACCCAGGAGGAGTACGTCCCGCAGCAGCCGGTGGATCCCCGCCCGGAGAAGACCCAGCCGAGCGAGGACAATGGGTCAGATGACGGGGAGACCAGCTCGACCCGACCGGAACGTCCCAGGCAGTCGTCGACACGGCCGGGTAGACCGACGGGCACACAGCCCACACCGAGCAGCCCGCGCCAGCCCTCGCAGCCGTCCCAGCCAACGGCCCCGACGGAGGACAACCCCGTCCCGCCGGCTCCGGACCCGGGCGGCGAGCAGCCCAACCCGGGGAATAACGCGGAGGGCCCAACCGGCACGGGTACCTCCAACCCCGCCGATGGCGAGGTCGGGGCGCTGGGGCTGCGGGCGATCTAGCCGCAGCCCGTTGCCCAGTTGCGCGACCGGGCTTTCCGAGGCGAAGAAAACACTAAAGTAGTAATGGGAACTGTGGCGCGGTAAAGTTACCGGCTTTGAAGCAGATTCCGGGCGGGCACCCGCCCGAGCCGTACCGCGGCAGTACACAGTGAGTTGGAAGATCAGAGGAGGTCGGTCGTGGACCGTGACGGGGCGATCCTCGGAGGCCGATACCACCTAGGTGCCAAGATCGGCACTGGTGGCATGTCGGACGTTTATGCCGCCGTCGATGAGCTCCTCGGCCGCGAGGTCGCCGTCAAGATGATGCGGCCGGACCTCGCCCGCGACGAGAACTTCCTGGAGCGCTTCCGCCGCGAGGCGCAGAACGCTGCGAAGCTGAACCACCCGGCAATCGTGGCGGTGTACGACACCGGCCAGACCCCGCCGGAAGATGGCTCCGTGCCCTATATCGTGATGGAGCGCGTGCAGGGCGAAACGCTGCGCGACATCGTCCAGGAGTACGGCAAGATGCGGCTCACGGATGCCGCCGCCATCATGTCCCAGGTCCTGGAGGCGCTGCACTTCAGCCACGAGGCGGGCATCATCCACCGGGATATCAAGCCGGCGAACATCATGATCACCAACACCGGCGCGGTGAAGGTGATGGATTTCGGTATCGCCCGTGCCCTGTCTGATTCCTCTTCTGCGATGACGCAGACGGCCGCGGTCATCGGTACCGCCCAGTACCTCTCCCCGGAGCAGGCGCGGGGTAAGTCGGCGGATTCCCGCTCCGATATTTACGCTGCTGGCTGCGTGTTCTACGAGTTGGCGACAGGTCAGCCGCCGTTTTCCGGAGAGTCGCCGTTTTCGGTGGCTTTCCAGCATGTCCAGGACGCCCCGCCGGCACCGTCGACGGTCGAGGGCATGCATCTTTCCCACCGTGAGGCGGATAGTTTGGACGCCATCGTGCTCACCGCGATGGCGAAGAACCCCGACGACCGGCACGCGGACGCCAAGGAAATGGCGCTGGACCTGCGCCGGTTGAGCGAGGATCAGGTGCCACTGGTGGCGAAGCTGCCGGGCGCCACGGGTCCTGCGGGTGCTGCTGGCTCCTCGGATATGGGCGGGGGTCGGCACCGCGCGGATGAGTCCTCGGGTGCGGGCACGGCCGCCGCCGCAGGTCTCGGCGCTGCCGGCCTGGGCGCCGCGGGTGCTGCGGGCGCCACGGAGCGCACGGCGGAACACAACCTCGGCGGCCAGAACTTCGCCCAGAACGGCGAGCACGCCTCGGACCAGGGCGCTGGTGCCAACGGCGGTGGGGCTGCGGGGGCGTACCCGGCGGCCGCCGGCGCGGGTGGTGCAGGAGGCGAGCTGCCGACGTCCTACCCGGACCACGGCACCTACCCCGACACACAAACCCCGCTGATTGACGAGGAACCGAAACGGCGCTGGTGGATCCCGGTCGTGGCGATCCTCGCGGTGCTGTTCCTGCTGGGCGCCGGGACCTGGGCGTACATCGCCTCGGACCGGTCGGCCGCGACGGCGGAAACGGTCAACGTCCCAGACGTCAAGAACCTCACCCAAGACGAGGCCGAGCGCAAGCTCCACGACCTGGGCCTGGAGCTGCGCGTGAAGGAGCGTCCGCACGCCGATATCGAGCGCGGCCGTGTGATCCGCACGGAGCCGGGTCCGAATAGCTCGGTGCCGAAGGGCACGGAGATCTCGCTGGTGGTGTCCTCCGGTAAGGAGATCACCGAGGTTCCGGATCTGACGGGTAAGAACACCTCCGAGGCAGCGCAGCTGTTGAAGGAAGCCGGCCTGAGCCTGAATAATCGGGTGAAGGAGGAGCCGAGCGATTCCGTGCCGGAGGGCCAGATCACTGAGCAGTCCCCGGCGCAGGGTTCGCAGGTCTCGAAGGGCACGAAGGTCACCATCACGGTGTCCACGGGCCCGCAGGAGGTTCGTGTCCCGGTGGTCACGGGCCAGGATGTCGAGGATGCGCGCTCCAACCTGGAGGCCTCGGGCTTCACGGTGCTCGTCAATAAGGTCGATTCCACGGAGCCGGAGGGCAAGGTTCTAAGCGTCAGCGACGAGGGCTCCCGCCTGCGCGAGGGCTCCGAGGTGACCCTGACGGTCTCCCGCGGGAACCAGTTCCGCGTGCCGAATGTCTCGGGCAAGGAGTTCGGCCAGGTCTACGACGCCCTGCGTGCCGCGGGTTGGGAAGGCTCCCCGGATAAGCTGCGCCGCGTGGATGTTCCGACGAATGACCTGGGCCGGGTGGACCGGGTGGCGCGTCAGAAGCCGTCCGAGGGTGCCACCCTGGACAAGAACGCCACGGTCACGGTGGATGTCTTTATCTTCCGCCTGATCCCGTAGTTTCCGCCGTCGGCGGGGACTGTCGGCGCCCTACTTGCTCAGCGCACCGGTCACGGCAAGCTGCTCTTCCTCGATGCGGCCGAGCAGGTCCTCATCGATGGGGAAACCGGCTTCGATCAGCCAGTTCGCGAGCATGCGGTGGCCGTATTGGGTCATCACGGACTCCGGGTGGAACTGCACGGAGTGCACCGGCAGGCTGGTGTGCCGCATCGCCATGATCATTCCGGAATCCACCCGCCCGGTGACCGCCAGCTCCTCGGGCACGGAGCCCGGGTCGACGGTCAGCGAGTGGTAGCGGGTGACGGTGAATGGGCTCGGGATGCCCTGCAGCACGCCGGTGCCGTCGTGGGTCACGGGCGAGGTTTTGCCGTGGTAGAGCTCGTCGGCGCGCACAACCTGGCCGCCGAAGTGCAGGCCGATGGCCTGGTGGCCCAGGCACACACCGAACAGCGGAATGCCCTTATCCACGGCCACGCGGATGACCTGCATGAGGTGCCCGGCGGCGGAGGGTTCGCCCGGCCCCGGGGAGAGCAGGATGGCGTCGAACTGACCCAGCACATCGGCGAGGTCGGCGTCGTCGAAACCTGCCTCGCCGCCGAGCTCGGGTGCGTTGTTGCGCCACACCACGCAGTCCTGCTCGTAGTAGCCGAGCTGCCCCAAGTACTGGACGAGGTTATAAACGAAACTGTCGAAGTTATCGACGACCAAGATGCGCATGGGTGCGATTCTATCGCTGTGGTGTCGCGCTTGTGCCGGTGCGCCCCGCGTGGTGCGGAATTGTCGGGTGTAGCTGCTAATATTGGCCGTTGTATTGGAAGCTGCCTTAGCAGCTGGAAGCACTGCCCTTTAATGGAAGCGAATTATGCCTAAGTCAAAGATCAATTCCCCGGAGGAGAACTTCGATTCCAGCGCCGCCGCTGGGGTGGATCGCCGTACCCCGGTGAAACTGAACGCCTCGGGCACGCCACGGTGGTACATCGTGATCATGCTGGGCCTGATGCTGCTGGGCCTGGCGTGGCTGGTCGTGAACTACATCGCCGGCCCGGCCATCCCGCTGATGGTCACCCTCGGCCCGTGGAATTACCTGATCGGTTTCGGCCTGTTCATCGTTGGTTTGTTGATGACGATGGGCTGGAAGTAGCCCTTCTTCTTTTCTGCCCGCCCTTGAACTGCTCCCCATTAGTTGGACTGAGAAATC
>NZ_KV823504.1:0-213198 GCF_001815965.1 Corynebacterium sp. HMSC22B11
GTGGTGCAATGCTCGATGAACTGGGTGAACACTGACGTGTTGGTGATGTCGTTTCGGTGTTTCACGCTGGAGGCGCCGCATTGTTTGCAGCGCCATCTGGTGGTGCCTTTGCTGGTGGTGCCGTTTCGTTTCATTTCACCGCCGCAGTAGCAGCGAGGTTGGTTCTTTGACATTGCGACACCACACCACGCCGCACATAGCACACCAACGCTGCCACACCGTGGATTTCCCGGCCTGAGGCCAGATATATGCTCCCGGAGCATATACTTTCCTGAAACCTACAGGTCAACCCCTGAAAATCGGCGATTCCGGACACACTTTTTGACCCTTAACCCTGGCTGGAAGGGGCGCCCTCAAGTGCTGACCCATCTTCGCGAACGTTGGGCGCAACTTGGAACGTGGGCTCAAATCGGTCTCATCCTTGCCTCGCTCGCCACGGTCGCGTGCCTTTTCTTTATCCCGCTGCCCTCCCCGCACACCATCCGCGACTGGGTGGGGTCAACTGGCCCCTGGGCGCCACTGGCATACCTGGTGTTGATGGTTCTGTGTACCCAGTTCCCGTTCCCTCGCACAGTCTGGACGCTGACCGCGGGGCTGATGTTTAACCCGTTGCTGGGCATCACACTGATGTTCCTGGGGCTCGCGCTGTCAGCCACCATCTCCGTGCTGATTTTCCGCCGCGTCGGCGGTCGGTGGCGGCCGGCCGAGGATGGTGACGACCCGCGCGTTGGGACCTTGCGCGAGCTGATTGAACAGCGTGGTTGGCTGGCCGTGCTGGGGCTCCGGCTCGTGCCAGCGGTGCCGTTCAGCTTGTTAAACTACGCCTGTGGCCTGGTGCGCATCCCCCTCCCGGGTTTCCTTTTTGCCACGGTGGTGGGCAGCGCTCCCAATACTGTTGGCCTCATCATCGCGACCAACAGCCTTACCTCCCAGCACATGGACTCCGGGACGCGAATGCTGTGGCTCGTGGCCTCGGCCCTGTTGATGCTGGCGGGCCTGGCTATCGCGTCCCGTGAGGCCTGGCTCTGGCGCAAGCTCGTGAGCAGCAGGCCTTAGAATAAAAATCACCGGCGCACACGCGCCGCTTTGTTTGGTGTGCCCCCGCCACCGCAGGCCACCAGCTAACGTCCCGCAGTTCCCAATAAGAAAGCTCTGACAGCAAGTGTTCGCAATTTTCGCTTCCTACCGTGGCCGGTCCCGCCGCCGGGCGGAATACGTCGAAGAGGTCACCGAAGCCTTCGCTAATGCGGACTCCGTTTTGAACGTGGAACAGGTCGGGGTCGAGGACCTGCTCTGCCACACCGAGGGGGCTGAGGAGACGCTCGCGGTGGTTCTGAGCCTGATCCAGGCCGGGGACTTCGCCATCGGTATCGGGCGGACGGTGACCATGGCTGAGAACTACCCAGAAGGCGCTGAGGAATGGGAGGAATTGGCACCGCACGAGCAGATGGCTGCCACGGGCGAGGTCGCTCGGCGGGCGGTCCGCATCCGGCAGCGGGCTGGCGAAGTGAGCGTCCGCCTGGAGCTTCCTGGCTCGGACCACACGCAGGCGCCGGCCAAGGGGACGGAGATCGCCGAAGATATTGCCGCCGCGTTTACCCTCATCGCCCATGTGTTGGCCCGGCGGACAAAGGAGGGGCGCGAGGCTACTGCCCTCCTGCGTTCCGGTTACTCGCAGTCGGAGGCAGCGGAGGTCGTCGGCATCTCCAAGCAGGCGATGAGCCAACGGCTCGCTTCTGCGGGTTGGCAGGCCGAGCAGGCCGGATGGAACCTTGCGGTGCACATGCTCGCCCGCGTGGACGAGCTGGGCTGACTCACACCGAGCTTGAGGCAACTGCCGAAGTTGGCACTGACCCTGCCTGGGGCCAACCGTGTGGCGCAAAACGCCCCGTGGAAATAAGGGTTGGCTACTCCCCGACCGTCACGAAGTCGATCAGCCGCTCCACTGCCCCGAGCAGCGAGGAATCGAGGTCCCGGAAGGTCTTCACGGAGGAATAGACCTTCCGCCAGCCATCCTGCGGGGTTCCCCAACCGAGTTGCTGGCACACCCCGGTCTTCCAATCGATCCCACGCGGAACGTGAGGCCAGGCTTTGATCCCAACTGAGGACGGCTTCACGGCTTCCCAGATATCGATATACGGGTGGCCGGTGACCATCACATGGGGGCCAAGGCTCTGCACGAGCCGCATTTCCTTGGTGCCTTCGATCAGGTGATCGGCGAGTACGCCGACCCGCCGATCCGCGGTGGGCTGGAACTCGGCGAGCCTCTCGTGGAGGTTGTCCAGGCCCTCGATGTACTCCACCACGATGCCCTCGACGCGGAGGTCGTGCCCCCAGACCCGCTCGACGATCGCGGCGTCGTGAATCCCCTCCACCCAGATACGGGAAGGGGCGGCGACCTTTGCTTCGACGTTGGCGACCCGTCGGGAACCAGAATTAGAGATCGTTGGCTGAGCGGGCACCTCGCGGGGCGCGACGTACCGGCTGAGGCTGACTCGCTGCCCCTCGAGGAGAAAACCGCCAGGGCGTAGCGGGAACAGGCGCTGGGAGCCATGGCGGTCCTCGAGCTTGACGCACCAGCCGTCGATCGTCTTCTCGCCGCCGACGACCTCTCCCACGAAGTCATCGGCGAGAACCTCGATGATCAGCCCAGGTTCGGCGGGCACCTCCGGGTACTGTGGCCGCTTCGTGCGGGCGTGACCTTGAAAAATGTCGCCTGCGTAGGGGTCGCGATTGTTGAAGCTCATGGCTGTCAAGCTTAGGCTAAGGCGGATGAAAGAGGTCGGTGGCGCAATGCCTAATGCTGAAACGAAGCGGCTGATCCGCAGCCAGCTGTGGTCCCCGGTGCAGAACACGTCCCTATGGTTGGCGTGGTGGCTGCATGGCGTCATTAGCACCGACGAGGTGATCGACTCCTTCCATGCGGTGCAGGGCCGGCATCACCGAGTGCTGGCCCGAGCCGGTGGGACGGTATCCGGAACTGCCGCAGAGGCGGATGAGGCCACCGGTTTGATCGACCTCCTCAAGACCGTGCGCGCAGTCACTGAGGGAGCACCCGTCGGCCTGGAACACCGGCCGTTGGTGAATTTGGTGCTGGCTGGAATGGGGGATCCGCCCCCACTGCCGGCCGGCGAGGCCGCTTCGGCGGTCGCCGCGGCGGGTGCAGGGATTGCCTTTGCGGACGCGACCCCAGATGTCCACCACGTCGCCGTGCCCGAGATCGTTGATTCCTCGGTGATCTACTGGCACTGGCACACCGCCGAGGGCCGGGCTCCGCAACTGCCAACCAACGGGCCGGGCGACGCGGATGCGATGTTGCGGCAGGCGACGGATCGGGCGGTTGCAGGAATCGAATCCAGTGGAGTGATAGTTCGCTGGCCCACCGGCTCGGTCGAGCCACGGATGTTGGTGGGGGCGCTGAGCGATGCTTTCGGTGTGCCGGGGTTGCCGGTGAACGTTCCCTCGCGCGCGGAGAAGCTCATGGCTCGTGCGGACTATGTCGCGGCCATTATTGATGTCGCGCGGAATTCGGCGCCGCAGTCAAGCCTCGACCCTTTTCTCCTGCCGCTGGGGCGGGCGGTGCGTATCGCTCGGATGACCGCGGTGGATTACGCACAACGAGAACTGCTCCGTTAGTCAAGTCATCCACCTTGACTAACGGAGCAGTTCCCTAGGAGCTCTTCTAGCGTCTCATCACTCGATCATGCGCACCGCGTAGGGGCTCATGCCGTTGTAGCGGACGTCGGAAATCTTGACCACATCGCCCGACTGCGGGGCCTCGATCATCTTCCCGTCGCCCAGGTAGATCGCGACGTGGAACTCGGCGTTCGGTCCCCAGAAGAGCATGTCGCCACGCTTGATCTCCGAGACCGGGATCTTGCGACCCTGGTTGTACTGGTAGCCGGTGTAGTGACCGATATCCAGGCCCACTGCGGCGAAGGCGTAGAGGGTCAGACCGGAGCAGTCGAAACCGATCTTCTGGTAGTCGCCGTACGTGTCAGCCACACCCCAGTCGCGGATTCCGAGCGTCGGGCCATTGGCGTTTCCGCCGCCCCAGGCGTATTGCACGCCGAGCTGGCTCATCGCGCGGTCGATCACACGCTCGATCTTCTCTTCAGCGGTACCGCTGGTGTCGACGGTGGTGTCCGCGGCCGGCAGGTTGTCGTTATCCGGTGCCGTGACCGGTGGCATCTCGCCGGGGCGCTCCTCCTGAAGGCCCGTCTCCGGGTTGATCAGGATGCCCTGGGACTCAGCCTGCTGCGCCGGGTTGTCGCTCTGATCCTGGGTCTCTGCCTCTGCGGTCTGCTCGGCCTGCTGTTCAGCGGGCTCCTGCGCAGACTCAGGGGTGGTCGCAGGAGTGGTCGCCGTCTGGTTCTGTGATGGCGCCTCAGTGGCGCTCGGGGCGGTCTGCGCGGTCTGTGCGCTGCCTGCGTTAGCGACGAGCTGATCGTAGTGCTGACCGGCGGTATTCCGGCCTGCTTCCCCGGCGGCGCGCAGCGCGGCGGCACGATCCTGCCCATTGGCGGTGGCGGTGGCGCCTGCCCGGAAGGCGTCTTGGCCGGCTGCAATCAGGCCGTCGATAGCCTTCTGACGGTGGTCGTCGCCAGCGTTGGACTGCTCGAAGGTAGCAGGTGTCTCCGGTGCAGCAATTACCGCGGTATCCGGCATAGGTGCCTCGGATGGCGCCTGGGTCTCGGTAGATGCTGCAGTGCTTTCAGCAGTGTTGTTGCCGGACGTCGCTTCCTCAGTCTGCGGGGTGTTCTGCTGTGGTGCGCTCGGCTGCTCGGACTTCTTATCGGAGTCCTTCTCCGCCTTTTTCTCGACCAGGTTCGCGGCCTTCTCCGCTGCAGCACGCTTTTCAAAGGAGGAAGCCTTGGGCTTCTGGTTTGCTAGCGTCTCGATCGCGCTCTTGGCTGCGCGAAGCTTTGCCTGAGCCTGCTCGGCCTGGCGCTTGAGCTTCTGGTACTCCGCCGAGATCTGCTGCAGCCGCTGCTGGGAGTTGCGCAGCGTGTCCACGGCAGTCTGGTGCGCCTTGACCGCGTGCTGCACCGCGTTATCCGCGGCCTCGCGGGACGCGCGCAGGCGAGACTCCTCGTTCGCGCTCTGGGTGCGAGACAAGTCTAGACGGTTGACTACGCCCTGCTGCTTCTCCGTCGCGAGACGAACATAGCTGGCGCGATCCATCTGGGACGCGGCGGAATCGGCGCCCGCGGCGAGAGTGACCGGAGCCGTGTGGCCGCCCTGCTTATATGCGGAGCGAGCAATTTCGTTCAGCTTTTCCTGGGCGGTGTTGACGTCCTTTTCGGCGCTGTCGAGCCGCTTGCGCGCGGACAGCGTCTTATCCTGCGCTTCCTGGGCGGCCTTCTGGCTACGCTCCAGGTCCACGCGGGACTTATTTGCTGCTTCGCGGATGCCGCCCATCTGGTTGAGGATGTTGTCAACCTCGGACTGCTTGCTGGACGTCTGATCCACCAGGTCCGCGAGATATGCCTCAACGGACTCCTGGTCGTCTGCTAGTGCGGGTGCGGTGGCCGTGTGCGCATAGATGCCGGCGGTCACAGCGACCGCGAGAAGAGTGCGACTAGACCGCGCGATGTTTGCCGTGTCGTTACGGCCGATGCTCGGGCGAGATAGCACGTTAAAGGTCTCCTGGTTGACGGTGGACATCCACAAGAAGGTCACCCGCGGTCCGGTTTATCTCACTTCCCCATGAGATGAAGCACGGTCCAGGGGGGTGTCCGAAGGTTTCGGTGCAGCTCGAGTAACTCGAGTGCCTTCCTGTTTCAGTCGATGACGTTCAAAACCCTAGGGCACAAATGCATAACTGAGCGACTCAATTCACATAAGTATCAAATTAAACACACGCCACTTTGGTCATGCCACATGGCTTGACCAGCGAAAAGGTAAAGAATTGGCAACATTGTGAGGTGGGTCACAATTTGGAAGATGCTGGCGTGTCTGCTTGAAGGGTGCAAGAAAGCGTGTAAATCGCTCAACTCTCGATTAAGGTCTGTCAAGCCTATGGGGTTGACCCCAATTTTTGCCAGTCCGGTTGTATGGTTTTCTTCGCTTTTTCGTGACCTTTGGGGCCTTAAAATGCGCGGAACTGAAGACTTGCCTGTTATTGCCCTGGTGATCCGGTGGAGGCGAGCTGGGGTGATGCGGCTAAAAGTTAAGGGGTGGAGCTTCGGACACGCGCGTATCGCTGAACTGTGTGCGGACCCCTGCGGCTACTTTTGTTTTGCTAGCGGCGCCGCTGCGCGAACAGTGCGGTGATCGCAATCGAGAGAATGGTGATTCCCAGCAGGCCGTTGCTGACGGCAGTTGTAGGTGTTGCTGTGTTTTCTACCGCGCTGAGGAAGTTCTCGACGGCATCCGCGCTGAGGTTGCCGTGGAGCTTTCCGTGGTTTCGTTCCAGGGTGAAGCGTGGGTAGAGGTCGGACACTGACGTTCCCCACTTTGGCGTCATCACGAGAGTCGTGTCCGAACATGTCGCGTCGTGGAGGATTTGCGCGAGGTCGCGTTCGGTCGCTGGCTCTAGCTGGGTGCTGTTAACTACCGCGAGCTGAATCCGCGACCCCCCTTCCGCATCGTCCAGTGCGGCACGCATTCCCGAGACTTCAGGTTCCACGCGAGCCTCAAGTTTGGGATCCACCCACAGGGGACCCTCCTCGAGCCCGCTAATGATCTGCGGGGCATCGATTCCCAACTTGGCGAACTTTTTTACGGTGTCTGGATGGGGTGAGGTGGCTACGGAACACGAAGTGTTGGCCATGAGATCTCCATCCGGAACTTTAAAGGGGAACTTGAGGGTTTGGTTCCATGAAGTGTAGATCATGGCTGTCTCGTCATGCATCTCGGAACGGAAATTCAGTTTTCTCTTGGGGCGCTGCGCAGCCCGTGGGTGTTCGGGGGTAATGCTCCCGCGGGGAGCGATAGCGAAAGATTTCTAAACGTAACGGCCGTACTGTTAATGTCGGTGGCAGACGTCACCGGGAAAACCTGCATAATAGAGGTGTACTCCCCGTGCTACGTCCACGACGAACTCCGGGACGTAATTTTAAGGAGCGCTCCCCCGCGCTCCAGCCCGCGGAGCGACTTATCGACTACGAGAAGAGACTCAGGAGCTAATAGTGACTGAAAGCATCAACTCCTTCGACGCGAAGGGCACGCTGGAGGTTGGCGAGAAGAGCTACGACATCTTCCGCCTGTCCGCAGTGCCTGGCATGGAGAAGCTCCCTTATTCCCTGAAGGTGCTTGGCGAGAACCTGCTGCGGAACGAGGATGGTAAGAACATCACCCGTGAGCACATCGAGGCCATTGCGAACTGGGATCCTAAGGCTGACCCATCCATCGAGATCCAGTTCACCCCGGCTCGTGTGATCATGCAGGACTTCACCGGCGTGGCCTGCATCGTTGACCTCGCAACCATCCGTGACGCAGTGGTCTCCCTGGGCGGCGACGCCGACCAGGTCAACCCACTGAACCCGGCTGAGATGGTCATCGACCACTCCGTCATCATCGAGGCCTTCGGTTCTGACCAGGCCTTCGAGCAGAACGTTGAGATCGAATACCAGCGCAACGAGGAGCGCTACAAGTTCCTCCGTTGGGGCACCGGCGCCTTCGAGAACTTCCGCGTCGTTCCTCCGGGAACCGGTATCGTCCACCAGGTCAACATCGAGTACCTTGCTCGCTCCGTCTTCGAGAAGGATGGCGTGGCCTACCCGGATACCTGTGTTGGTACCGACTCCCACACCACCATGCAGAACGGCCTGGGCATCCTGGGCTGGGGTGTCGGTGGCATCGAGGCCGAGGCTGCAATGCTCGGCCAGCCGATCTCCATGCTCATCCCGCGCGTCGTCGGCTTCAAGCTCAGCGGCGAGATTCAGCCGGGCGTGACCGCAACCGACGTCGTCCTGACCATCACCGACATGCTGCGTCAGCACGGCGTCGTCGGTAAGTTCGTCGAGTTCTACGGCGCAGGCGTTGCCGAGCTGCCGCTCGCAAACCGCGCAACCATCGGCAACATGTCCCCAGAGTTCGGCTCCACCGCCGCGATGTTCCCGATCGACCAGGAGACCGTCGACTACTTGGCTCTGACCGGCCGCGACCAGGAGACCCTGGACCGCGTCGAGGCTTACGCCAAGGAGCAGGGCATGTGGCTCGACCCGGAGGCCGACGTCGAGTACTCCGAGTACCTCGAGCTGGACCTGTCCACCGTCGTTCCGTCCATCGCTGGCCCGAAGCGTCCGCAGGACCGCATCGAGCTCACCGACTCCAAGTCCCAGTTCCGCAAGGATCTGCACAACTACATCGACACCGCAGTCGGCGAAGAGGGCGGCGCCTTCGACGCAGAAGGCCCAAGCACGAACGACACCTCGAAGGCTGAGGGCACCCCGGCCTCCGCTGCTGATGCCAAGGGCAACCTGCCGTCCGCAGCCGCTGGTGCTGAAGGCCGTCCGTCCGCTCCGACCACCGTGAACTACAACGGTCAGGACATGGAGCTGGACCACGGTATGGTCGCCATCGCGTCCATCACCTCCTGCACCAACACCTCCAACCCGTCCGTCATGCTCGGCGCAGGCCTGCTGGCACGCAACGCACGCAAGAAGGGCCTGAAGGCTGCACCATGGGTCAAGACCTCCATGGCACCGGGCTCCCAGGTCGTCACCGGCTACTACGAGAAGGCCGGCCTGTGGGAGGACCTCGAGGCAATGGGCTTCTACCTCGTCGGCTACGGCTGCACCACCTGTATCGGTAACTCCGGCCCGCTGCCAGAGGAGATCTCCGAGGGCATCAACCGTTCCGACCTGGCTGCCACCGCAGTCCTGTCCGGTAACCGTAACTTCGAGGGTCGCATCAACCCGGACGTCAAGATGAACTACCTGGCGTCCCCGATCCTCGTCATCGCTTACGCCATCGCCGGCACCATGGACTTCGACTTCGAGACCCAGCCGCTGGGTCAGGACCAGGACGGCAACGACGTCTTCCTGAAGGACATCTGGCCATCCACCGAGGAGATCCAAGAGGTCATCAAGTCCTCCATCTCCAAGGAGATGTACGTCTCTGACTACGCCGACGTCTTCAAGGGCGACGAGCGCTGGCAGGGCCTGGACGTCCCGACCGGCAAGACCTTCGACTGGGATCCAAAGTCCACCTACGTCCGCAAGGCTCCGTACTTCGATGGCATGAGCCGCGAGCCGGAGGCAGTTGAGAACGTCGAGGGCGCACGCGTCCTGGCTCTGCTGGGCGACTCCGTCACCACCGACCACATCTCCCCTGCTTCCACCATTAAGCCGGGCACCCCGGCTGCTCAGTACCTCGACGAGAACGGCGTTGCCCGCAAGGACTACAACTCCCTCGGCGCACGTCGTGGTAACCACGAGGTCATGGTCCGCGGTACCTTCGCGAACATCCGTCTGCAGAACCAGCTGCTGGACGGCGTTGCAGGTGGCTACACCCGCGACTTCACCCAGGAGGGTGGCCCACAGTCCTACATCTACGACGCTGCAATGAACTACAAGGAGCAGAACACTCCTCTCGTGGTTCTCGGCGGCAAGGAGTACGGCACCGGCTCCTCCCGTGACTGGGCTGCAAAGGGCACCCTGCTGCTCGGCGTTAAGGCCGTCATCGCAGAGTCCTTTGAGCGCATCCACCGCTCCAACCTCATCGGTATGGGCGTTGTTCCGCTGCAGTTCCCAGAGGGCGAGTCCTGGAAGTCCCTGGGCATCGAGGGCACCGAGACCTTCGACATCACCGGTCTGGAGAAGCTCAACGAGGGCGAGACCCCGAAGACCGTGAAGGTCGTCGCTACCAAGGAGAACGGCGAGAAGATTGAGTTCGACGCCGTGACCCGTATCGACACCCCGGGCGAGGCTGACTACTACCGCAACGGCGGTATCCTGCAGTTCGTCCTGCGCAACATGATGGACGAGAACAAGTAGTTCTCTCCATCCGCTGAGGGGCCTTCCGGCCTAGCCGGTGGGCCCCTCTCCCCTTTTCTTAAACTTTTCGACCCCGCGCGACCCCACCCCCAATCCCGAAGGTGCGCAATCAAGGAATCCGCCATGCCCATCGTCAGCGACCGTGAACTATCCCGCCGCCGTCGGGAGATTATCGAGCAAGCCCGTGGTTGCTTCGCGCAATATGGCTACGAGGGGGCGACCGTCGCCCGGCTGGAGAAGGCCACCGGAAAGACCCGGGGTGCGATTTTCCACCACTTCGCGGACAAGGAAGCCCTGTTCCTCGCGGTGGTGCGGGAGGACGCCGCCCGCCAGGCGGAGGTCGTGTCGAACCACGGCCTCATTGAGGTCATGCGGCACATGATCACGCACCCGGAGACCAACAGCTGGTACATCACCCGTGCGGAAACGGTCCGTAAGCTGCGCACCGACCCGGACTTCGAGGCGCGGTGGCGCAAGCACCAGCAGGTGCTCGATGCCGCCGTCCGGACCCGCCTGTCCCATAATGTCTCGATGCGCACCGACGTGCCCCTGGAGGTCATCCAGACCTACCTCGAGACCGTCATGGACGGTCTGATGGCGAAGATGGCGGAGGGGGCCGACACCGCGCAGCTCGAGAAGATGCTCGACCTCGTCGAGCAGTCGGTGCGCGGCGAGTAGCCCCCGCGGTTAGACGTCGGCGACCGGGCCCGTTCCGTTTTCGAAGTCGAGCGGGTTGCGGTCAAACGCCGCCCCTCGCCCGACGGACTCGACGATGACGTCAGCGACCAGCTCGCGCGCCGTCTCGGAGGCGGGGTCCATGGTGCCGTCCAGCACCGGCGGACCAGACGAACACATCGAAGGGGCTCAGTAGACGCGCCCAATCCTCTGTGCTGATCGTAGTGAGATCGCGCACAATCACGGTCGCACCCTCGTCGACGAGATTTTGGACGTGCTCGGGGTTGCGGACCAGGGCCGTGACGCTGTGGCCTGCTGCGACGAGCTTCGGGATGCTGTGGCGCGAGACGTTCCCGCCGGCGCCAAGGGCAAGAACATGCTGCTTTTTCATGGCGCCCACCCTACACCCGTTTCTAGGCGCATTTTTCCAGGTCTATACTGGCCGCATGTATGCAATCATTACCACTACCGGCAAGGATCGCCCCGGTGTTATCGCCGCCGTCGCGAAGGCGGCAGCCGACGAGGGCCTGAATATCGTCGACGTCTCCCAGACCATCATGGATGACTTCTTCACCATGATCATGCGCGTGGAGCTGCCGGAAACAGACGTGGATATGGGCGCCCTCCAGGAGGCCTTTGACGCCGCGGGCCAGCCGCTGGGCATGGTCGTGCGCATCCAGTCTGAGGCTCTGTTCAGCGCCATCAACGATATTTAAGGCGGCCCGGCGTGAACTTCGAATTCTCTTCTGCCCGCTTCCTCGAGGTCATCCGGATGATCGAGGACTACCGTCTGGACATCCGCACGGTGACGATGGGCATTTCACTCATCGGCTGCACCCGCTCCACCATGGAGGCCACGGCTCAGGCGGTCTACGATCGCGTGACCGAGCGCGCCCGCGACCTGGTGCCGGTGTGTGAGGGTATCGAGCGTGAGCTGGGCATCCCGATCGTGAACAAGCGGGTTTCCGTCTCCCCCGTCTCCCTCGTCGCCGCCGGCGTGGAGGGTAACCCGGTGGAGATCGCCAAGGCGCTGGACCGCGCCGCCGGTGAGCTGGGCGTGAACTTCGTCGGTGGCTACTCCGCGCTGGTGGAGAAGGGCGCGACGACCTCCGACGAGCGGCTCATCCGCTCCATTCCCGAGGCGCTGTCCACCACCGGCGCGGTCTGCGGCTCGGTGAACGTCGCGACCTCCCGTGCTGGCGTGAACATGGACGCCGTCGGACTGATGGGCCAGGTCGTCAAGGAGGCAGCTGAGCTGACCAAGGACGAGTCCTCCATCGCCTGCGCGAAGCTCGTGGTCTTTGCCAATGCAGTCGGCGACAACCCGTTCATGGCGGGTGCCTTCCACGGCATCGAGGAGCCGGACACGGTGATCTCCGTCGGTGTCTCCGGACCGGGCGTGGTGAACAACGCCATCTCCCCGATGGCTGGCGCCTCCCTCAACGAGATCGCTGAGGAGATTAAGAAGGCTGCCTTCAAGATCACCCGCGCGGGCCAGCTGGTCGGCACGATGGCCGCCGAGCGCCTCGGCGTGCCCTTCGGCATCGTCGACCTCTCCCTCGCCCCGACCGCCGAGGTGGGCGACTCGGTTGCGCACGTGCTTGAGAGCATGGGCCTGGACCAGGTTGGTACCCATGGCACGACCGCAGCATTGGCCCTGCTCAATGACGCGGTGAAGAAGGGTGGCATGATGGCCTGCTCTCGCGTGGGCGGGCTGTCCGGCTCCTTCATCCCGGTTTCCGAGGACAAGGGCATGATCGATGCTGTGCGTGAGGGCTCCATCACCATGGACAAGCTTGAGGCCATGACCAGCATCTGCTCGGTCGGCTTCGACATGATCGCCATCCCGGGTGATACCTCGGCGGAGCGCATCGCCGGCATGATTGCCGACGAGGCCGCCATCGGCGTGATGAACCATAAGACCACCGCCGCTCGCCTCATCCCAGTGCCGGGCACGAAGCCGGGCGATGAGGTCAACTTTGGTGGCCTGCTGGGCTACGCCCCGGTCATCCCGGTGAACGCGAAGGGCAACGACGCCTTCGTCCACCGCGGCGGTTTCATCCCCGCCCCGGTCCACGGCTTCCGCAACTAGCTTGTTAACCCTTGACCCTCACATTGTGTGAGGGTTTAGGTTTAAAGGGTGAGAATTTCTGATGTCGCTGCCGCAGCAGGATGCTCGGTTCGCTCCGTACGGCACCTGCATGAAATTGGCGCGGTTGCCGAGCCATCCCGCACTAGCGGAAATTATCGAGACTATTCGGTTAAAGACCTTGCGGCGGTCGTTAGAGCCCGGGCTCTTATTGACGCAGGCGTTCCTGTTGCAGACGTTGGCGCAACAGATACGGAAGATTTAAAAAACGCCGTGTCCCGGTCCCTGTACCTGCTGGATAGGCGAATTGCGCATCTCCAACAACAGCGGGAACGGTTATCCACGTTGGCTGCAAACCCTACGGGCACGCCGAAAGAGCTTAGAGGCAAGCTTCGGGGCGTGATAGAGGACGAACAGGCACTACAGCGTGAATTGGATGCGTGGGATCTAATGGCGTTTACAGGAGTAGCCACTGCTGCCACGTGGGAACAGCTTCGACGTAACTTGGATGATCCGCATTGCGTCAGATCCGAGCGTGAAGTCCGTCGACTCTGGAGCTTACTTGGAGAGCTGCGGCCGCGAGACAACGCAGTTAGATCAATCACTGGAAAGCTCCGCGCACTGCTTCCGAAAGGGCTGTTGAGAGATATTCTTCCAACCCTGCGCCATGGCTCGGTACTACTCACTGCGGGTGATGTTCCCACCCGTGGCGCGCAGCGGGTGGTACTGAAGGAACTGGCGGAGCAGTTTGATGCATAAAGTTATCACGGTTTTACTGAAGCATCCTGGCTTCCGACTCGCTCGATACGAACTGGGCCTCTACCACGATTTGTTTCGGTGGATGCGGGGAGACAGCCTGGTGCCTGAAGGGGCGGAGCCACTTCCCCACCCACCTGGACGATTGCAGATGCTCTTATGCGTGATTGCGATCCTTTTTATCGAGATGGTGGTTGTCCATCTACTCTTGCCGGAAGACACTGTGCGCCTCGTTGTGCTCTTACTATCAGTATGGGGTGTCGTGTACATCTGCGCGCTGATTGCTAGTGAGCGGATCCGTCCCAGCTACGTTGCGGATCCAGGAATAGTTCTGCGTCGGGGAAAGATTGTGTTTGTCGAGATTCCTGCAGAACTCGTGGCAGAAAAACACAGTGAGCGCACGTTCGCGTCTGCCATTTTTATAGACGATGACACGCTCACAGTTGGCGGAACTGCCGGGACCGACACTCTCCTGGTGCTCAATAAACCGGTGAATGCTACGGGTGATCGCTTCCCATGGCAAAAGGTACACCCACAAGCAATCTCGCGTATTCGTTACTACGCAGGAAAATCTTGGCGTGGTGCTTATTATTAATTTTTCGTCTACCGTATGTCCCTTGCTTCGTTAAGCCCGTTCATAGAACGATCAGTCACCAGGATCGCCCACAGCGCCTAATGATCGGCGCTGTGCTTGGCTTCAGCTCGGTTTTCCGAGTCCGCAGCTGTGCCACGGCGTATCCTGGGGACACTTTGTTGTCGAGAACACAGCGACGAGGGGCCACAGCTTTGACGCAGCCGACGCGCATGCCGCGCACACAACTGAAGTTCAAATCCGGGCTCGAGAACCCGCTGGTGCCCGAGCGAGACGAGGACTACTACGCCAGCCCCAACCCGATGCGGGACCACAGCGGGGTCTTCGAGGCAGTGAACGCGGCCGGGTCTGCGCCCTATCGGGGAGCGCTGCCCGGGCGCATCGCTTTCTTCCTGATCTTCGTGCTCTTCGGTAGCGTGTTCGCGCTGATTGGCTTCCGGTTCCTGCTCAGCGGTCTGAGTGATACCGGGTCATGGCGCGATAAATTCGACGTCATCGACATCGGCTTTGCCGCCCTCGGCAGCCTCTTTGTCTTCGTCGGGGCGTACGCGATCTCACGCGACGTTTCCCGGCACAGGCGGATCATCACGGCCTGGAAGAATGGCTGGATCGACTACTACCCTGCGTTGGTTGGGCAGTTCTATCACTGCCGCACCGATGTCAGCAGCTCCCGGGACTCCGGTCGAACGTTTTATTACTACTACCGGGCACCGCTGAAAGTGCTCCACCCCGATGGCTCGCTGAAGGAGATGCATTCCTTCGAGTTTCAGATGAAGCGCAACCCCGACTGGTACCGTACACGTTTCAGCATGGCGAGCTCGGCGGAGGATGCCAAGTTAGATGACTGGAACAATAACGGCTGGGCGATCGTCGGAATTAGCCGCCGCCCCGGTCAGACCCACGCGGAGCTGGACTCGGGGCTGACGGAGAAGCAGCGCGAAGCCGTCTTCAACCTCGCTGAGCGCAACTGGTTCGGGAGGACCGGCTGGTCCTGGTAAGCGCCGACTGCGAACCGGCACACCGTGCCGGACAGCCAACCAGCCAACCAACCGCCCAGACAGACGGGCCTAGGCCAGCTCGACGATCTCCATGTACTCGTCGTTCCACAGGTCCTCCACACCATCGGGCAGGACGATGACCCGCTCCGGCTCCAAAGCCCGCACGGCACCCGGGTCGTGGGTCACCAGCACCACTGCGCCCTCGTAGGTGCGCAGCGCGTCCAAGACCTGCTCTCGGGACTGCGGGTCCAGGTTATTCGTCGGCTCGTCGAGCAACAGCACGTTCGCCCGCGAGGAGACCAGCGTGGCAAGGGCCAGGCGCGTCTTCTCACCGCCCGAGAGCGTGCCCGCGGGCTGATCCAACTTCTCCCCAGAGAACATGAACGCGCCCAGCAGGCTGCGCAGCTCCTGCTCATCGGCGTCGGGGCAAGCGTCGATGGCGTTCTGCCATACGGACTTTTCCCCGTCGATGGTGTCGTGCTCCTGGGCGAAGTAGCCGATCTTGAGCCCGTGGCCCGTGACGATGCCGCCCTCCCCGTCCGTGCGCTCCACCCCGGCCAGCAGCTTCAGCAGCGTGGTCTTACCGGCACCGTTGAAGCCCAGGACGACCACTCGGCTGCCCTTGTCGATCGCCAGGTCTACGCCCGCGAAGACCTCCAGGGAGCCGTACATCTTGGTCAGCCCCTTGGCGAACAGCGGGGTTTTGCCACAGGGCGCAGGTTTCGGGAAACGGATCGAGGCGACCTTATCCTCGACGCGCACCTCGTCCAGTTGGTCCAGCATCCGCTCGGCGCGGGCCACCATCTGCTTGGCGGCGCGGGCCTTGTTCGCCTTCGCTCCGAACTTATCCGCCTGCTTCTTCAGCGCGGAGGCCTTCTTCTCCGCGTTGGCCCGTTCCCGACGTCGACGCGCCTCGTCCAGGGCGCGGGCGTCCAGGTACTTCTTCCATCCCATGTTGTAGACATCCGCCTCGGCGCGGACCGCGTCGAGGAACCAGACGCGGTTGCAGACCGCCTCGATGAGCTCGACGTCGTGGGAGATCATGATCAGCCCACCCTCGTGCTTGGAGAGGAAGTCCTTCAGCCAGGCGATGGAGTCCGAGTCCAGGTGGTTGGTCGGCTCGTCGAGCAGCAGGGTGGTCTTGGATCGCCCGGAGCCGGCCGTGGCGGCGAAGAGGATCTGGGCGAGCTCCACGCGGCGGCGCTGACCCCCCGAGAGGGTCTTCAGTTGCTGGTCGAGCACGCGTTCTGGGAGTCCCAGCGCGTCGCAGATGCGGGCGGCTTCGGCATTGGCCTCGTAGCCGCCCAGCGAGTGGTACTGCTCCTCCAGGCGGGAGTATTTACGGATCGCGGAGTCGCGCTTGGAGGCCGAGGTTGCGGTCTCCATGATCTCCTGCTGGCGCTCCATGGATTGGCGGATCCGGTCGAGCCCGCGGGCCGAGAGGACGCGGTCTCGGGCAGTTTGCTCGATGTCCCCTTCCTTCGAGTCCTGCGGCAGGTAGCCCAGTTCCCCGGAACTGACGACACTGCCGCCATAAGGCTCGGTCTCCCCCGCCAGGATCCGCATCGTGGTGGTCTTCCCAGCCCCGTTGCGGCCCACCAGCGCGATGCGGTCGCCCGGCTGCACCCGCAGGTGCTCGCCGGGGGCGGTGAGGAGGGTGCGTGCGCCCACCCGAACTTCCAGATCCTTCGTCACAATCACAGGCAATACCCTAACACTGCCGGGCCCTTGGCTAGATTGGGGGCATGAGCTGGAGTATTAGCGCAGCCCCGGCGGTGCCCGCCCGGGGTGCCGGTCCGCGTCGAATCAACGTCATTGGTTTGGGGCCAGCGGGTGCGATCCTCGCGCTGCGCGCCGTCGAGCGTGGCTGGCAGGTGCACGGCTACGATCCCGGTTCACGCCCGCAAGCAGCGGGGGCAGACGCGTGGCCAGCCTGGCCCGCCACCTATGGTGCCTTCGCCCCGGAGGTCCCCGACTGGGCAGGCAGCTTCTTCTCCCCCGCCGAATCGATCCGCGTGACCCCCACCCCGGGGGTCACCACGCCGCTGGGCTTTGGCTACCGCATGATGGACAAGGACGGCCTGCGCACGGCGGCGGCAAAGGCGGTGGAGCGCACCGGGGGAAGCCTGCACGCCGAAGCTATCGCCGAGGAGCAATTCGCCGACTTGCCGGGGCTCACGGTGGACTGCCGCGGGGCGGCCACCGGTGGGGCGCTGTGGCAGATCGCGCTGGGCTACGTGCTTCGCCCGGTGCGTGGGGCCAGCGCCACGCTGTCCCAGGCGCTGACCACCCCGACCCTCATGGATTGGACAGCCTCCCCTGCGGCGGAACCCGGTGGCTTCAAGCCCAGCTTCCTCTATGTCCAGCGCCTCCCTGAAGGCTGGCTGGCTGAGGAGACGATCCTGGCGAGCACGTCCCGCCCCACCGACGCTGACTTCGCCCTGCTGCGCTCCCGGCTCGAAGCGCGGCTGGCTCGCCTCCAGGGTGAGGGGTGGCGGGAGGAGCTGGAGATCGCCGAGGAGGAGCTCGTCGCCATTCCGATGGGCACCACCGCTGCTGGCTCAGCGGTGCACACCTTCGGTGCCCGAGACGGCTTTATCCATCCCGCGACCGGCTATTCGGTTGGCACGACGCTGCAGGAGGTGGAGTGCTTCCTCGACCGTGCCGAGTTGATGCCCACCGGGATCAGGCGCGTTGGGTTGAGCTGTGCGGGGCTGGCCCGCCGGGCGAACGTGACCCTGGCCCGGGCCCTGCGGCGCATTGGATCCCTGCTGCTCGCCGAGGCTAACACCACGGACGTCCAAAGCTTCTTCGCTGCCTTCTTCTCCCTGCCCACCGCCGACCAGCTGGCCTACCTCTCGGGCCGCAGCGGGCTGCGCACCGCCCGGACAATGTGGCGGCTAAGGAAAAACACCGGGTGGACTCACCCGGTGTTGCTCCCCCTCTATCGCCGCCCCTGGCGCTACCTACGTTTCGGCCTGCAGCGAAACTAGACCGAGAAGCCGAGGTAGCGCAGCTGCTCGCGGCCTTCCTCGTTGATCATCTGCGGGCCCCAGGCCGGGGTCCAGACCCAGTTGATCTGCAGGTCCTCGTACTCCTGGAGAGTGCTCAGGACCGCGGTCTGCGCCTGGTCCTCAATCATGTCGTGCAGCGGGCACGCCGGGGAGGTCAGCGTCATGTTGATCATGACGGTCTTGCCCTCATCCCAGACGTCGTAGACCAGGCCGAGGTCAACGACGTTGATGCCCAGCTCCGGGTCGATGACGTCCAGCAGGCACTCCTCGATCTTGCCGTAACGCTCAAGATCCTCCGGGCTCGGGTTCGCCGGTGGCTCCGGGACCTCGTTGAGCGGCGATGGGTCCATCTCCGGGCTGGAAGGGTTCTGTTCAGACATTGCTTTCCTCGCTTTGGGGGTTGGGCTTAAGTGCCGTGAAAGAAACGGTGGGTTGTCGGTTAACGGTTGATCTTTAAGCGTTCTCGGTCTGCTCGGGTGGCGTGACGCCCGCGTCGATCGCGGCGGCCTCGAAGGCCTTCCAGCCCAGCAATGCGCACTTCACGCGGGCCGGGTACTTGGAGACACCGCTAAAGGCGATGCCGTCGCCGATGAGGTCCTCGTCGCCCTCCAGCTTGCCGCGGGAGGTGATCATCTTCTCGAACTCGGCGAGCTTCGCGAAGGCCTCCGTGACCGGCAGGCCCACGATCTCATCGGCCATCACTGACGTGGAGGCCTGGCTAATCGAGCAGCCCACTGCGTCGTAGGAGATGTCCTGAACCGTCTTGTGGTCCTCGCTCAGGTGCACCCGCAGCGTTAGCTCGTCACCACAGGAGGTGTTCACGTGGAAGACCTCCGCGTCATAAGGCTCGCGCAGGCCGGCGTGCTCCGGGTGCTTGTAATGGTCCAGGATGACCTCCTGGTACATCTGTTCCATTCTCATGTATTTTCACCACCGTTTTGAAGGTTGAGGTTGTGTAGTTGGGTTCAGGTTATCCGCTACGCGAGGGCGTTGACGTCCCAAAAAGGAAGCGTAACCACCCCGGCGGCGGGGCTAGACGCCGAAGAACTCCTGCGCCTTGCGGATGCCCTCGACGAGCCGGTCGATCTCCCACTTCTCGTTATAGACGTAGAAGCTGGCGCGAGCCGTGGCCTGCACGCCCAGGCAGGTGTGGGCCGGCCACGCGCAGTGGTGGCCCACCCGGATGGAGACTCCCTGGTCGTCCAAGATCTGACCCAGGTCGTGCGGGTGGATTCCATCGACCACCATGCTCACCGCGCTACCCCGGTTGTGCATATCCGTTGGACCGATGATCCGCAGGCCCGGGATCTCGCTGAGCTGCGCCAGCGCATAGGCGGTGAGCTCGTGCTCGTGGGCGGCGACCTTATCCATGCCCAGCTCGTTGAGGTAAGCCACCGCGGCACCAAGCCCCACGACCTGGGAGGTCATCTGGGTGCCCGCCTCGAACTTCTGCGGAGCGTCGGCGAAGGTGGAGCCCTCCATCGTCACCTTCTGGATCATCGATCCGCCGGTGAGGAACGGTGGCAGCACCCGCAGGTGCTCCTTCTTGCCGTACAACACGCCCACGCCGTTGGGCCCCAGCATCTTGTGCCCGGAGAACGCTGCGAAGTCCACATCCAGGTCGTGGAAGTCCACGGCCATGTGCGGCACGGACTGGCAGGCATCCAACACGAAGAGTGCGCCGACCTCGCGAGCCCGCCGCACAGCCTCCTTGACGTCCAGCACCGCACCGGTGACATTGGACTGGTGAGTCAGAGCCACGACCTTCGTCTTCTCGCTGAGCTGCAGGCTGTCCAGGTCGATGCGGCCATCCTCAGTGGCGCGGAACCACTTCAGGGTTGCGCCCGTGCGACGTGCCAGCTCCTGCCAGGGCACGAGGTTGGCGTGGTGCTCCAGCTCGGAGACGACGATCTCGTCGCCTTCGGTGACCTGCAGCTCCCCTGCCCGCGAGTCCCCCAGGACGAAGGCTACCTCGTTGAGTGCCTCGGTGGCGTTCTTCGTGAAGGCGATCTCCTCATCCGCCGCACCAACGAAGGCCGCGATGGCCTCGCGGGCGCCCTCATAAGCGTCGGTGGCCTCCTCCGCGATCTGGTAGGCACCGCGGTGGACCGGGGCGTTGTGCTTGGTCAGGAAGTCACGCTCCGCGTCCAGCACCTGCAGGGGGCGCTGCGCGGTCGCCCCGGAATCGAGGTAGATCAGCGGCTGGCCGTCCCGAACGGTGCGGGAAAGGATGGGGAAATCCTGTCGGATCGCTTGGGTGTCGAGATGAGTATCAACCATGAAAACCTTCGATTCTTCGCTTCTCTATCCGCAGCGACGCGGTTGAAGCATTCCTGCGGGGATTGAAAACCCACCCCAGGGGGTCGCGGGGTGGGACTTTCGGTGCGTGTTTAGGCGTTGACGAACTTGTCGTAGCCCTCGTTCTCCAGCTGCTCTGCCAGCTCCGGGCCACCGGAGGTGACGATGCGGCCACCAGCGAAGACGTGCACGTGATCTGGCTTCACGTAGTTCAGGATGCGCTGGTAGTGCGTGATCATCAGCACGCCGCCGTTCTCGCGCTCCTGGTAGCGGTTGATGCCCTCAGAGACGATGCGCAGGGCGTCGACGTCCAGGCCGGAGTCGGTCTCGTCCAGGATGGCGAACTTCGGCTTCAGCAGGCCGAGCTGCAGCACCTCGTGGCGCTTCTTCTCGCCGCCGGAGAAGCCCTCGTTGACGGAACGCTCGGAGAAGGACGGGTCGATGTCCAGTTCCTTCATCGCCTCGCGGGCCTCCTTAACCCACTCACGCAGCTTCGGAGCCTCACCACGGGTGGCGGTGGCTGCGGAGCGCAGGAAGTTGGCCATGGATACGCCCGGCACCTCGGTCGGGTACTGCATCGCCAGGAACAGGCCTGCGCGGGCACGCTCATCGACATCCAGGTCAAGGAGGTTCACGCCGTCGAGCAGCACCTCGCCCTCGGTGACCTCGTAGCGCGGGTGACCGCTGATGGCGTAGGCCAGGGTGGACTTACCGGAGCCGTTCGGCCCCATGATGGCGTGGGTCTCGCCGGAGTTGATGGTGAGGTTCACGCCGTTGAGGATCTTCTTCGGCTCGTCGTTCTCGTCCGAGGGCAGGACCTGGGCGTGGAGGTTCTTGATCTCAAGAGTGCTCATACTAGTGATGTTTCCTTTGAAAGATTCTTGGGAGGATTAGCGGGTTAGAGGACGGTGCGCTCGAGCTCGTTGCCGACGAGCTCTTCCAGGTGCTCGCGGACGGACTCCACCGGGATGCGACGGATCACGTCGGTGAAGAAACCGCGGACGATGAGCATCTTGGCCTGTGCCTCCGGAATGCCCCTGGCCTGCAGGTAGTACATCTGTTCGTCGTCGAAGCGACCCACCGTGGCGGCGTGGCCGGCACCTGCGATCTCGCCGGTCTGGATCTCCAGGTTCGGCACGGAGTCCGCACGGGCTCCGGTGGTCAGCAGCAGGTTGTTATTGGTCTCGTAGGTGTCCGTCCCGGTGGCCTCCGGGCGAATCAGGACGTCGCCGATCCACACGGTGCGGGCGTCGCGCTTACGCTCGGACGCCGGGCGATCCGCGTCGGCCGGGTCGCCCTGCAGTGCGCCCTTGTACAGCACGTTGGAGCGGCAGTTCTGGACGGAGTGGTCGATGAGCAGACGCTGCTCGAAGTACTGATCCGCATCAGCGAAGTTGACGCCCAGCATCTCCACGTCGCCACCCGGTGCGGTGTAGCGCACGTGCGGCACGGAGCGCAGGATCTCGCCGCCGAATGCCGCGTAGGCGTGGCGGACGGTGGCATCTCGGCCAGTCTGGACGTGCGAGTTGGAAAGGTGGACGCCATCGTCCTCCCAGTCCTCCAGCACCACGGTGACCAGCTTCGCGCCGTCGCCGACGACGAACTCGACGTTGTCGGAGTGCGCGCCGGAACCCTGGTAACGCAGGATGACGACGGCCTCGGCGTGACGCTCGAGCTCGACGACCAGGGTGCTGTAAGAAACCTGGTCCTCGCCCGGGCCAGTGATCGTGATCTCGATCGGCTCGGTTAGCGCGGTGTCCTTGGCAACCTGGACGTAGTCCGCGACCGGGGCATTCTCCCAGGCCTGGGCTGCAGCACGGTCGACCGGTGCGCCGGCCAGACCCACGCGCGGGTCGGAAGAGTCAACCTTCGTCACGGAGACGTTGTCCCCGGCATCCTCCGGGACCTCGATGACGACGTTGGCGTCCGTGGGCGCCGCGGCGGTGCCGTCATGCAGACCGCGGAGACGACGCAGCGGGGTAAAGCGCCAGTCCTCGTCGCGGCCCTTCGGGATCGCGAAATCCTCAGCCTTGAAGGAGGTGAAGCGGTCGCCCTTAGTCTGGTGATCGGTTCCCGCCTTGACGGTTTGGTTCTGAACGTTTTCCAAGGTGGTCATCTGGCTTAGCCCACCGATCCTTCCATTTGCAGTTCGATCAGACGGTTGAGCTCAAGCGCGTACTCCATCGGGAGCTCCTTGGCGATTGGCTCCACGAAGCCACGAACGATCATCGCCATCGCCTCGTCCTCCTCGAGGCCTCGGCTCATCAGGTAGAAGAGCTGATCTTCGGAGACCTGGGAGACGGTTGCCTCGTGGCCCAAGGTGACGTGGTCGTTGCGGATGTCGTTGTACGGGTATGTATCCGACCGCGAGATGGAGTCCACCAGCAGGGCGTCACACTCAACCTGCGAGGCGGAGTGGTGCGCATTCGGGTGAACCTCGACCAGGCCGCGGTAGGCCGCGCGACCACCGGAGCGGGCCACGGACTTCGAGACGATGTTGGAGCTGGTGTACGGCGCCATGTGGGTCATCTTCGCACCGGTGTCCTGGAACTGGCCCTCACCTGCGAAGGCGACGGACAGGACCTCGCCCTTGGCGTGCGGACCGGTCATCCAGACGGCCGGGTACTTCATGGTGACCTTGGAGCCGATGTTGCCATCGACCCACTCCATGGTCGCGCCCTCCTCACACTTGGTGCGCTTGGTGACGAGGTTGTAGACGTTGTTCGACCAGTTCTGGATCGTCGTGTAGCGGCAGCGGCCGCCCTTCTTCACGATGATCTCGACGACTGCGGAGTGCAGGGAGTCGGTCTTGTAGATCGGGGCGGTGCAGCCCTCGACGTAGTGCACGTAGGCGTCCTCGTCGACGATGATGAGAGTGCGCTCGAACTGGCCCATGTTTTCCGTGTTGATGCGGAAGTAGGCCTGCAGCGGGATGTCCACGTGGACTCCCGGTGGGACGTAAATGAAGGAACCACCGGACCACACGGCGGTGTTGAGAGCGGAGAACTTGTTATCGCCCGCGGGGATCACGGTGCCGAAGTGCTCCTTGAACAGCTCCGGGTACTCCTCGAGGGCGGTGTCGGTGTCGACGAAGATCACGCCCTGCTCCTCCAGGTCCTCGCGGATCTGGTGGTACACAACCTCGGACTCGTACTGCGCGGCGACACCGGCGACGAGGCGCTGGCGCTCCGCCTCCGGGATGCCCAGCTTGTCGTAGGTGTTCTTAATGTCCTCCGGCAGGTCCTCCCAGGTCGTCGCCTGCTGCTCGGTGGAGCGGACGAAGTACTTGATCTGGTCGAAATCGATGCCGGACAGGTCCGCGCCCCAGGTGGGCATGGGCTTCTTGTCGAAGATCTCGAGGGCCTTGAGGCGACGCTCGAGCATCCACTCCGGCTCGTTCTTCTTGGCAGAAATATCCCGGACGACGTCCTCGTTCAGGCCACGGCGCGCGCTGGCGCCGGCGTCGTCGGAATCGTGCCAACCGTAGCCGTAGGCACCGATCGAGTCGATGATTTCCTGATCGGATTGCAGTTTGTCAGCAGCTTGAGTCATAGATTCTTTAGCTTTCCTTCGTTGCGGAAGGGGTAATGGTGGTCAGCGGAATATGGGTCGTACAGATACCGTTGCCGTCCGCGATAGTAGCGAGCGGCTGAGTGTGCTGGCCGAGTAGCTCCGCAACTACCCGGTGCTCTGCAGCGCACAGCTCGGGGAACTCCTCCGCCACGTCCTGGATTGGGCAGTGGTGCCTGCAGATTTGGACGCCGCCGGCCGCGTGGCTCACGGTGGCCGCGTAGCCACGGTTGGTCAGCGCCTCCGCGATGTTCTTGGCCTGGGCCTTCACATCACGGTCGTCTGCGTAGTCACCGTCGAGTTCGGGGATGTCCCCCAACAGATCATTGATGCGTTGCGCAGCAAAGGCCTCGACTGCTTCCTCTCCGCCCGAGTTTTTCAGGGTGCGCAGTGCGAGGAGTGCAAGGGTGTCGTAATCATGACCGAACTGTGCTCGACCCGCATCAGTGAGGCGGAATAGCTTCGCCGGTCGCCCACGCTGTCCTGACCGTGGCGCGTCAACGGCCTCAGCGAGCCCATCTGCGACGATGTTGTCCAGATGGCGCCTCACGCCAGCGGCGCTCAAACCAAAAGCCTCGCTGATGGTTGTCGCGCTCACCGGCCCGTGTCTCAACACGTACAGCAGGATGCGACGGCGCGTGTCGGTTTCCACTGGTGCCATATCAACCCGCCTTTCATCGTTGAGTGCCGTCATGATTAGACAACACGAGTGTGTCTTAAATAATTCCCCCTGTCTACTAAGGCGAACCTATGTTCCTTAAAAACGCCGGTTTCATTATCGTGGTTGCATGTCTTCGAACCGACCCGGCCGCGCGTTGATCCGCGGCCCCTTCAGCCTGTGGCGCCGCTATTTGGACGTGCTGCCCCGGCTCGGCCTGGCCGGTTCCCGATCGGCACAGCTCCACCAAGAGGGTCGGGTGCTTCCCCTCCACGCGCCGTTGGAGCCCCTGAACCCCGCCTACCGGCTGCGGCTGCAGATCGCGGTGTGGCTGGGATCCATCGGCACCATTCTCATCGCCCTCGGGGGTATTGGCGCGGGCGCCATGCCCGTGGTGGGCAACCCATTCTGGTCCGTTCCCGGGATCAACGTCTTGGCCCGGATGCTGCACAGCACCACCGTGACCGTCTTCGTCGGAATCGGATTCCTAGTGCTCGCCTGGCTCCTACTCGGCGCCTTCGTGCTGGGGCCAGGGGGAAGGCAAGTCCCCCGCCTGCCCATCCGCACCTATTGGCGGATCTTCGCCCTCTGGGTGCTTCCCCTGGCGATCACTGCGCCGATGTTCACCCAGGACATCTACTCTTATCTAGCCCAAGGGGCGATCGCCGCGCAGGGGCTGGACCCGTATAGCGCAGGTCCGGTGGACATCCTCGGGATGCAAGACCCGCTCGCCCGTTCCGTGCCCTTGATGTGGGCGCACTCCCCTGCGCCCTACGGCCCGGTCGCACTGGGCTACGGGGCCGTGATCTCCATGATCACCGGCAACAACATCGTGCTGGGGGTCTTCGGCCATCGGCTGATGAGCATCACCGGCCTGGTGCTCACCGGCTGGGCGTTGACGAGGCTCGCCCAGCGCTGTGGCATCGCGCCCCAGACAGCCTGGTGGCTCGGGGTGCTGAACCCGCTGACGCTGCTCCACCTCGTCGCGGGTATCCACAACGAGGCGCTCATGCTCGGCTTTCTGCTCGTGGGCATGGAGTTCGTGCTGCGCGGCACCGACCATTACGAGCGACCTTTGAGCAGCCGCCTGCTGCTCATGGCCTCCGGCACGGTGCTCGTCACCTGCGCGGGCCTGATCAAGGTGACCGCCCTGATGGCTCTCGGCTTCACCGCAGTGGCGATCGCGCGCTGGTGGGGCGAGGGACTGCGACACCTTATCGGTGCAGGAGTGGCCAGCGCGGTGGTCGCCGCGGCCACTGCGAGTCTGTTCTCCGTGATCACAGGCGTGGGCTTCGGTTGGATCACCTCCCAGGGTGGGGCGGCAGAAATCATCAGCTGGATGAGCCTGTCCACGTTGGCGGGTTTGGCGTCGTCGTTCTTAGGGCCCCTCCTTGGCTTAGGGGACCAACAGTCCGCTGCGCTGCTCGTTTTCCGCTTCCTCGGGGTGATGATCGGCGCATTCTGGGTGGTGCGCATGCTGTGGGCCTCCTACCGGGGCCGAATCCACCCCGTGGGAGGGCTCGGGGTCGCCACTTTGTTCCTCGTGATCTTCTTCCCCGTCGTCCACCCCTGGTATCTGCTCTGGGCCATTCTGCCGCTCGCGGCGTGGGCCAACCGGCCGGTCTTCCACTTCGCGACAATCGTGTACTCGGTGGCTTTCAGCTTCTTCATCCTGCCCCGTGGTCTCGGGCTACCGCCGGCGACGGTGGCCTTCATCTACGCCATGTCCGCGCTACTTTTCCTCGCGTTTCTGGTCGCCAGCTGGCGCTACCTCAAGAAACACCCGGCATATGCCAACGCCCTCGCGTTGCCTCGCCCCAAAGAGATGCCTACGAAGGCAGACACACCCAACAACCGGTGATCCCCCAGCCCGCGCCATCTGGCTAGACTGAATAGCTGTGAAAATGCAGGACTCTTCGGCCCCCCAACTCCAACCACTGCTGCAGGTCACTGGCGCGGTGAAGAAGTTTGGCGCCCACACCGCCGTCGATGGGCTGGACTTCCAGGTCTACCCCGGCGAGATCGTGGCACTACTGGGCCCGAACGGCGCGGGCAAAACCACGACCATCGAGATGTGCGAGGGCTTCGCCCGCCCGGATGCCGGCGAGATCCGGCTGTTCGGCCTGGACCCCGCTAAGGAATCCGACGCCGTGCGTTCCCGCATTGGGGTGATGCTGCAGGGTGGCGGCGCCTACCCCGGCATCCGGGTCGGCGAGATGCTCAAGCTGGTTGCCAGCTACAGCGAGGACCCGCTGGATACCGAGTGGCTGCTGGACATGGTGGGGCTCACCAAGCACCGCTCCACCACCTATCGGCGCCTCTCCGGCGGCCAGCAGCAACGTCTAGCGCTCGCCTGCGCCCTGGTGAACCGCCCGGAACTGGTCTTCCTCGATGAGCCCACCGCAGGGCTGGATGCACAGTCCCGTCACGCGGTATGGGATATCGTGCGCTCCATGCGTCGCGATGGCGTGGGTGTCGTCCTCACCACCCACCTGCTCGACGAGGCTGAGGCGCTCTCCGACCGGGTCGTCATCATCGACAAGGGCAAGGTCGTCGCCGCGGGCACCCCGAAGGAACTCACCTCCGAGCGCGCGGGTGGCGGTAGCGGGCATACCTTCCAGGTCAGCGTCGACGCCGATCTCGACCGGGACCACTTCCACCGTGCCCTCCTCGAGGTCAAGGCCGGTGCGGCCAAGGCAGGACAAGGAGTACTGCTGGATGAGGTCGGCGGTGCCGCGTCGGCGCCTTCGGTACTAGTCCGGGAGATCAAACCACGCCAGTTCGCCGTAGAGGGCATTCCGGCCACACCCGATGGCGTCCTGATGATCGCGCTCGCCGCCCGTGACTGCGCAACGATGATCACGAAGCTCGACAGCACTGAACAGACCCTTGAGGAAGTTTTCCTCTCGCTGACCGGATGGGAGATGCGTTCATGACTTCCGCGAATAACCGAGGCATGCAGAACAGCCATCCCGCAGGGACGCCATCGGGTCAGGGGGCCGGAACTCCGGTGGAGCCTGTGGCCGAGACGGGTGCAGTGATGGAGGACGCGCCAGCTACCGGCGGCCGCTTCCCCGTCGGGACCTTCGAGCCTGCCCCGAAACAAGCCAGCTTCGTGCGGATGCTGTTGGCACAGACCAAAATTGAGTCGTTGCTCTTCCTGCGTCACGGCGAGCAGCAGCTGCTGTCCCTGATCATCCCGGTCGGCTTGCTGCTGGGGCTGGCACTCGTGCCGGTTGTCCCGTTGGACGACCCAGTGGCCAGAGCGTTCCCGATGGTGCTGGCGGTGGCGATCATGGGTGCTGGTTTCACAGGCCAGGCCATCGCCGTGGCCTTCGACCGGCGTTACGGGGCACTCAAACGGATTGGGGCGGCCGGGGTTCCCACCTCGGCTCTCATCGCCGGCAAGATCGCTGCAGTGTTGATTGTGGTCGCCATCCAAGTGCTGATCCTCACGGTGGTCGCGCTGCTGCTGGGGTGGTCCCCGCCAGGGCTCGGCCTTGTGATCGCCGTGATCTTCCTCATCCTGGGGGTGGGGTGCTTCACCTCGCTGGGCCTGCTGCTCGGGGGCACCTTGAGCTCCGAGATGGTGCTGGCACTCGCGAACACCATTTGGTTTGTACTGCTGGGTGCGGTTGGTTACTCCACCGTCGCCTCCGACCTGGGGCCCCAGGTACAAACCCTGTTGCAGCTGATTCCATCCGTGGCGCTGGCTGCCGGGCTGGAAGAATCCTTCGCCGGCGGGGTCGACTGGTTCGCCATCGTCGTTCTCGCGGTCTGGGCGATCGTGGGTGCGGTCGCCGCCCGGAAGCTGTTCTCTTTCACCATCAAGGGCGACTAGCCCTCACCGGGAATCCTCCCCTGTATTCGCTAGCCGACCCCCTGCCCCACTGCCTGAGGTGGAACGCTGCCTGAGCTGGCACGCTGCCAACGAACCGCGGGGTGAAACGAGCCCCGCGCGCCCTTTCGCTTTGCTCCCTCACCACGACTAATCTTGAGTGCTGTGATGGATCCGATTAGCCAACAAGCAGCCCAGACGAACAACCCGTTGAGCCGGGCAATGCTGAAACTCTATGCAGCTATTTACCGCGCGGACCGCAAGGTCGGCTTGCCGCGCCAGGTGGACGCCGATGGCAACAAGGTCGTGAAGGTTCCGCGGCTCAAGACCCAGTGGGTGCTGACCCTTATCCTGCTGATCTGCCAGACGGGGATCACCTTCACCGGTTCCCTCGTGCGCGTTACCGGCTCCGGGCTTGGTTGCGAGACCTGGCCGCAGTGTCACCCGGGTTCCTTCGTGCCGGTCCCCGGGTCGGCGCCGTGGATCCACCAGATTATTGAGTTCGGTAACCGCCTACTGACCTTCGTGCTGGCTGCCGCCGCCCTCGCTGCCTTCATCGCGCTGCTGCGCGCCGGCCGACGCTCCTCGATCCTCCACCTGTCCTTCATCCAGGGTCTGGGCATTATCGCCCAGGCAGTCATCGGTGGCATCAGCGTGCGCCTGGATCTGGCGTGGTGGATCGTCGCCGCCCACTTCCTGCCCTCCATGCTGCTTGTCTTCCTGGCTGCGGTCCTGCTCGTCAAGGTCACCGAGGACGACGACGCCCCCATCAAGGAGCAGATGCCTGCTGCCCTGCGCGTCCTCACCACCATGAACGCCGTGGCGCTGGCCGTTACCCTTTTCACGGGCGTGCTCGTCACGAGTGCCGGCCCGCACGCCGGTGACGAGGCCATCAAGCCGGAGCACCGCCTGCAGGTGAGCCTTGAATCCATCGCCCACATCCACGCCCACGCCATGTACCTTTACCTGGGCTTGACGATCGGCCTGATTGCCGCCCTCATCGCCGTGGTGGCCGCGTCGCGTGTGCGGAAGGCTGCCGCCTGGATGTGCGCCGGAATCCTCTTCCAAGCAGTGGTAGGCATCATCCAGTTCTGGCTGGGCGTGCCACGCTGGACCGTCCCGGTCCACGTCATCGGCTCCGGCCTGGTCACCCTCGCAACGGGTTACCTATGGGCGCTGCGTTACCAGAAGACCCACGAGGAGCAGAGCGAAACGGTGAGCCACGCCGTTCAGGGAGACTAAAATTCCCTCCCCGGCCGGGCCCATGAGACCAGCCTCCCCCGGGGCCATAGCTCGCCCACCGGGCGAGTGCATAAGAATTCAGCCCGCGTGGACAGCGTCGATCGACGACGACCACGCGGGTTTTTTGCTACGGCTGGGCTGGCCCCTCATCGCCGATGGCGGCTTTGGCCTTGCGGGCCGCAAGGATCACGAACACGAGCATGACTCCGACCGCCACCAGGCTGGCCCACGCGATCTGCTCCTCGGTGGCGAAGGCGAAGAAGATTCCGCCGAGGATCATCGGCAGGCTGCTGGCCTTGAGATAGCCCGCAGCTGCCTTATGCCCGGTCTGCCATGCCTCATCGCTAGCAAGAGTCCTGGAGGTCCTGATACCGATCCATGCGTTGCGGGGCAGACTTTCTGTGCCGGCTTTAATTCCGGTCCAGAGCAGTAGACCCCCGAGACCACGTAAACGGAAGCCATGAGGATGTTAAAGATGCTCATCGAATGCCTTTCGATACGAATAAATCAAGGCCGCATCCTCCCGGATGCGGCCTGCAGATCGGGGCGAATCCCCGGGTTAGGGCTACAGCTTAGTTGCCGAGCATCTGCCAGACGGTGTTCCAGCCAATAACGGCGTCGACGGAGAGGGCAACGAAAAGCAGGGACAGGTAGTTATTCGACAGGAAGAACAGCTGCATCGGCTTCACCGGGGTGCCCTCCTTGACTCCGCGGTGCAGGCCGTGGGCACGGAAGATAAACCAGGCGCCCGACACCAGCGCTGCGACGGCGTAGATCCAGCCCGCGGCGGGAACGAGCAGCAGCGAGGTGATGACCGTCGCCCAGGTGTACCAGAGGATCTGGCGGGTGACCTCCAACGGCGGCTTGACCACCGGCATCATGGGAACGCCCGCGGCCTTATAGTCCTCGCGGTAGCGCATACCCAGCGCCCAGGTGTGGGGCGGGGTCCAGAAGAAGATGACCATGAACAGGATGATCGCCTGAATCCAGGAGCTCCAGCCCGCGTTGAAGGCGCCGCCGTTGTTGTCCGTGACAGCAGCCCAGCCGACCATGACGGGCATGCAGCCGGCGGCCCCACCCCAGATGACGTTCTGCCAGGTGCGGCGCTTCAACCACTTGGAGTAGACATAAACGTAGAACCAGATCGTCAGCAGGATGAACGCGGCAGACAGCGGAGAATGCACGAGGAAGGTCAGCCACAGCACACTGGCGATCATCAGCACCCAGGCGAAAATCTTCGCGTGCTCGACCGGAACCGTGTCCTTGGCTAGCGGGCGGCGACGGGTGCGGCGCATCAACTGGTCGATGTCATAGTCGACGACCATGTTGAAAGTATTTGCGGAGGCCGCGCCCATCCAGCCACCGATGAGGGTGAGGATGATCAGGCCGAGCTCAATCTCACCGCGATTGGCCTGGAGCATCGCCGGGATCGTCGCGACGAGGAGCAACTCGATGACCCGGGGCTTAGTCAACGCTAGATAAGCCTTGACCGCATCCAAGATTCCATTCACGAAGCCTTCTGCCTCCACTTCTCCACGTCTTATCCGCCTATACGCTACCCGAGCGCATTCTGTGGGCGAAACTGCGCCGATACCGCGAGTCGCCAGAATTGGGGGCTGGATTGGCGACGTTTCATCAAGCCCTCTTGAGTAGTCGAAAAAGGAGGCTGAAAAGTTCCGGCTGCCCCAAGAACGCAGAGTTTTGCCGTGGCCGGTAGATTGAATATGCATAGTCAAGCCTCGCTCGCGCGTCCGCGGCGGCGAGAGCTACAACCCGAGTACGTCACACCCCGAGGAAGGCCCAAGTTCGTGTCTTATAATCCGAATCTCCCTGCCGAGCTCCAAGCATTGATGGTCCGCAACTTCCCGGCGGACTGGTCTGAGAAGGACACCCGGGCGGTTGACCTCGCCCGCGTGCTTGCCGCCGACGCCGTGGAGAAGTGCGGTTCGGGCCACCCGGGCACCGCGATGAGCCTCGCGCCCCTGGCCTACACGCTCTACCAGCGCGTGCTGCGCCACAACCCGAAGAACCCGACTTGGGTTGGTCGCGACCGTTTCGTCCTCTCCTGTGGCCACTCTTCGCTCACCCAGTACATCCAGCTGTACTTGGGTGGTTTCGGCCTGGAACTCGAGGACATCAAGCAGCTGCGCCAGTGGGGCTCCCTGACCCCGGGCCACCCGGAGGTCGGCCACACCGACGGCGTGGAGATCACCACCGGCCCGCTCGGCCAGGGCCTGGCTTCCGCCGTGGGCATGGCGATGGCCGCCCGCCGCGAGAAGGCGCTCTTCGACCCGAACGCCGGCGACGGCGAGTCCCCGTTCGACCACTTCGTCTACGTCATCGCCTCCGACGGCGACGTCCAGGAGGGTATCACTGCCGAGGCGGGCTCCCTGGCCGGTACCCAGGAGCTGGGCAACCTCATCGTCTTCTGGGACGATAACGGCATCTCCATCGAGGACGACACCACCATCGCCTTCACCGAGGACGTCGCCGCCCGCTACGAGGCCTACGGCTGGCAGGTCCTGGAGGTCACCGGTGAGGACGTCGAAGGCATCCTGGACGCCGTGGAGCGCGCGAAGCAGGAGAAGAACAAGCCGACCTTCATCCGCATGCGCAGCGTCATCGCCTACGGTGCGCCGACCGCAGTGAACACCGGCGCCTCCCACGGTGCGGCTCTGGGTGCCGAGGAGATCTCCGGGGTCAAGAAGAACCTCGGCTTCCCGGACGAGGCCTTCCCGGTCGAAGAGGAGATCATCGAGCACACCCGCCAGCTCATCGACCGCGGCGAGGCGGCGGAGGCCGAGTGGCGTAAGAGCTTCGACGCCTGGGCTGAGGCTAACCCAGAGAACAAGGCGCTCTTCGACCGCCTTTTCGCCGGCGAGCTGCCGGAGGGCTTTGATGCCGAACTGCCGAGCTACGAGGCCGGAGAGTCCGTCGCGACCCGCAAGGCCTCTGGTGCTGCGCTGCAGGCTCTGGCGAAGAAGATGCCGGAGCTGTGGGGCGGCTCCGCCGACCTGGCTGGCTCCAACAACACCCTCATCAATGGGGAGGACTCCTTCGGCCCGACCAGCATCTCCACCTCCACCTTCACTACCTCCCCGACCGGCCGGAACCTGCACTTCGGCATCCGGGAGCACGCGATGGGCGCGATCATCAACGGCATCGCCCTGCACGGCCCGACCCGCCCGTACGGTGCGACCTTCCTGCAGTTCTCCGATTACATGCGCGCCTCCGTCCGCCTGGCTGCGCTGATGAGCACGGATAGTTACTTCGTGTGGACGCACGACTCCATCGGCCTGGGTGAGGACGGCCCGACCCACCAGCCGATCGAGCACCTGGCTGCGCTGCGCGCAATCCCGAACCTCGCGGTGATCCGTCCGGCTGATGCCAACGAGACCTCCGCCGCATGGGCGGAAGCCCTCGAGGCTCCGGCCGCGCCGAAGGCCATGATCCTCACCCGCCAGAACGTCCCGGTCCTGGAGGGCACCAAAGAGAAGGCCCGCGAGGGTGTGCGCCGCGGTGGCTACATCCTCCGCGAGTCCTCCACCGAGACCCCGCAGGTCATCCTCATCGGTACCGGCTCCGAGGTGCAGCTGGCCGTGGCTGCGGCCGAGGCGCTGGAGGCCGAGGGCATCGGCACCCGCGTGGTGTCCATGCCGGTCGTCGAGTGGTTCAAGGCCCAGGACCAGGCTTACCGCGACGAGGTGCTGCCACCGTCCGTGACCGCCCGCGTCTCCGTCGAGGCGGGCATCGCGATGCCGTGGCACGAGTTCACCGGCTTCGGTGGGCGCAACATCTCCATCGAGCACTTCGGTGCCTCGGCGGACTACCAGCGTCTCTACCAGGAGTACGGCATCACGGCAGAGGCTGTCGCCGACGCCGCCCGCGAGCTCGTCTAGCTAGTTCGTTACGGCGCGCTCCCCCGGCGTTTTTCGGCGGGTTTTCTGCCCGGGGGAGCAAAGTCGAAACCATCGCCTGCCAGCAGTAGGCTGGTGAGCGATGAACACTCCAAGCAATATCCAGAAACTCGCTTCCGCTGGCACTTCCGTGTGGCTCGACGACCTGTCCCGGCCACGCCTGACTAGCGGTGAGCTCGCCTCCCTCATCGATGCTAAGGGCATCGTGGGAGTGACGACCAACCCAGCCATCTTCGCGGCTGCCATGTCCCAGGGGGATGACTACGACGAGCAGCTGCATCAGCTCGCTGCCGACGGCGTCGCCGCCGACGAGGCGGTCTTTGCCATGGCGGTCAAGGACGTGCAGGATGCCTGCGACGTCCTGGTGGGCGTCCACGAGCAGACCGGCGGTGTCGACGGCTGGGTCTCCCTCGAGGTCGACCCTCGCCTCGCCCACGATGCTGCCGGGACGGTCGCGCAGGCCAAGGAGCTGGCCGCTCAGGTCAATCGCGCAAACCTGATGATCAAGATCCCCGCGACCACCGAGTGCCTGCCCGCGATCTGCGAGGTGCTGGCCGCAGGCATCAGCGTCAACGTGACCCTCATCTTCAGCGTGGAGCGCTACGAGCAGGTCATGGAAGCCTTCGTCGAGGGCATCGCCGCCGCCGAGAAGGCGGGCAAGGACATCAGCAAGATCCACTCTGTTGCCTCCTTCTTCGTCTCCCGCGTGGACAGCGACATCGACCCGCAGCTGGCTGACAAGGGTGCGGAGGCCACAGCGCTGCAGGGCAAGGCGGCACTCGCCAACGCCCGCCTGGCCTACGCTTCCTACCTCGACAAGCTGGCCAATAACCCCCGCTGGCAGGAGTTCGTTGGTCGTGGGGCGAACACCCAGCGCCCGCTGTGGGCGTCCACCTCCGTGAAGAACCCGGAGTACCCAGACACCCTCTACGTCACCGAGCTCGCGGGCCCCAACACCGTCAACACGATGCCAGAGGCCACCCTCGACGCGACGATTGACCACGGCGAGACCACCGGCGACCAGCTGAGCGGGCGGGCCAGCGAGTCCCTCGAGGTCTTCTCCGCGCTCACCAGCGCCGGCATCGACCTGCCGGAGGTCTGGCAGCGCCTGGAGACCGAGGGCGTGCAGAAATTCGAGCAAGCCTGGAACGAGCTCCTCGTGACCCTGCGCGAGCAGCTCGCGAAGGCCAAGTAGTTTTTCCGCCACGAGTACTGCCAATCGGAAAGGGGATCGCTTCGACGTGGGCGCATCACAGGAGAACCTGAACAACCCGCTGCGCAATCCGCAGGATAAGCGCCTCCCGCGCATCGCCGGCCCCGGCGGCTTGGTGATCTTCGGGGTTACCGGTGACCTGGCACGCAAGAAGCTGCTGCCCGCGATCTACGACCTCGCCAACCGCGGTTTGCTGCCCCCGGGCTTCTCCCTGGTGGGCTACGGGCGACGCGCGTGGAGCAAGGCGGAGTTCGAAGCCCAGGTTCTGGAGAGCGTGAAGGCGGGAGCCCGCACCCCGTGGCGTAACGCGGTCTGGGACCGGCTCGCCGAAGGCATCGAGTTCGTCCAGGGCGACTTCTCCGACGACGCCGCTTTCGACAAGCTCGCTGCTGTCACCGCCCAGCTCGACGAGCAGCGCGGCACGTCCGGGAACTGGGCCTTCTACCTCTCCGTTCCGCCACAGCACTTTTCCAGCGTGATCCACCAGCTGCAGCGCTCCGGAATGGCCCGCAGCGAAAACGGCTGGCGCCGAGTGGTCATCGAGAAGCCCTTCGGCCACGACGAGGCCTCCGCGAAGGAGCTCAATGATGTGGTCAACGAGGTCTTCCCCGAGTCCGATGTCTTCCGCATCGACCACTACCTGGGTAAGGAGACGGTGCAGAACATCCTGGCGCTGCGCTTCGCCAACCAGCTTTTCGACCCGCTGTTTAACTCCCACTACATCGACCACGTGCAGATCACGATGGCTGAGGACATCGGGCTCGGGGGGCGCGCAGGCTACTACGACGGCATCGGTGCCGCCCGGGATGTGCTGCAGAACCACCTGCTGCAGCTGCTCGCCCTCATCGCGATGGAGGAACCCGTAGCCTTCAACCCCGCAGAGCTGCAGAGCGAAAAGATCAAGGTGCTGCGCGCCACCCGCCCCGTCGGCCCCTTCGCGAAAACCACCGCACGGGGCCAGTACACCGCGGGCTGGCAGGGCAGCGTTCCGGTGTGCGGCCTGCGGGAGGAGGAGGGCTTCGACCCGGAGTCCACCACCGAGACCTTTGCGGCGGCCACCTTCGAGATCTCCTCCCGCCGCTGGGCGGGCGTGCCCTTCTACCTGCGCACCGGCAAGCGCCTGGGCCGCCGGGTCACGGAGATCGCGCTGGTGTTTAAGAAGGCCCCGCACCTGCCCTTCGTGGACGGCCAGACCACCGCCCAGGGCAGCAATATGCTGGTCATCCGCGTTCAGCCCGAGGAGGGCGTGCTCATGCGCTTCGGCTCCAAGGTGCCTGGCTCCGGGATGGAGGTCCGCGATGTGAACATGGACTTCTCCTACTCCGAGTCCTTCACCGAGGAGTCCCCCGAGGCCTACGAGCGCCTGATCCTGGATGCCTTCCTCGACGAGGCGAGCCTCTTCCCCACCAACGAAGAAGTCGAGCTCTCCTGGCGCATCCTGGACCCCATCCTGAAGTCCTGGGAAAGCCACGGTACTCCAGAAGATTACCCAGCCGGCACGTGGGGTCCACCGGGAGCAGACGAACTCATGTCCCGCAGCGGCCGCCAGTGGCGCCGCCCATAAGCCCGCTTCCCCACCATTCAAGCGAGAGAAGGAAGAGTTCAGGCATGATCATCACGCTTCCGAACACCAGCACCCGTGAGGTGACCCAGCGGCTCAACAAGGCCCGCGAGGAACGCGGTGAGGTCGCGTCTGGCCGCGTGCTCACCGTGGTCGTCAGCTCGACCGCAGCCACCCCGCTGGAGACAATCTTGGTGCCGGTCACCGACGCCGCCCGCGAGCACCCCGCCCGTGTGATCATCCTGCAGGAAGCGGGCGGCCCCAGCGTTGAGCCGCGCTTGGACGCGCAGATCCACCTTGGTGGCAAGGCCGGTGCTTCCGAGATCATCGTGCTGAGCCTGCACGGTGGTTTGACCGAGCACGAGGACTCCATCGTCCGCCCGCTGCTGCTGCCGGACACCCCGATCGTCGTCTGGTGGCCGGGAGATGCGCCCCGGAACCCCGCCGCCGACCCACTTGGGGTGCTAGCGGATCGCCGCATCACGGACGTCAACGCGGAGACCACCACCCGCAGCATTTACCGCCGCCGTACCACCTACTCCCGCGGGGATTCCGACCTCGGGTGGAGCCGCATCACCCTGTGGCGGGCGCTGCTGGCATCCACGCTGGACCAGCCGCCCTTCGAGCCGGTGGAGTCCGCGGAGGTCACCGGCCCGACCGACGATGCCGCCGTGGATCTGGCAGCGGGCTGGCTTGCCGACCAGCTGGGGGTTCCGGTGAAGCGGATTAATTCCGACGCCCCCGTCCCTCCCGTTGACGCTGCTGGACACGAGACCATCCCGGTCCAGAAAACGGTTCTCAACCGCGCGGGTGCGGACATCACCGTCGCTGTTCAGGACGCCCACACCGCTGAGGTCACCGTCGGGACGCGACGTTCCTTGGTGGCCCTGGCTCCCCGAGATCTGGGCGACTGCCTCGCCGAGGAGCTGCGCCACCTGGATTCCGACTACGCTTTCGGGCGGGCCCTCCGTGGACTGGTGCGTGTGAATCGCCCCCGCCGCAGCGGTGAGACGGTCACCCGCATCGTCGAGGACCTGGAGAGCCTCGAGTCCCAGCGCTAAGCACTTCTTTCCCACCCAGTTGTGGCTGAACACAAGGAGAAAGCATGACCGCAGAACACCGTGGAGAACACGGCACCATCGACGGCACAGTGAGCGAAGGTGGCGTCACCGTCGTCCAGAATGCTGACCAACGAGGCCTGGCTGCTGCCGCGGCCCGGGAACTCGTGCGCACGGTCACGAAGATCCAGCGCGAACAGTCCGGCGTCCACGGCGATGGGGTCGCACGCATCGTGCTGACCGGCGGGGGTGCCGGCATCCAGACTCTCCGCGAGCTCGCGGTGCTAGATCACGCCGCTACGACGGCCGCGGAGGACTTCCCCATCGATGCGATCGACTGGTCCCGGGTGCTGATCTTCTTCGGCGACGAGCGCTTTGTGCCCGCAGGTGATTCCGAGCGCAACGAGAAGCAGGCCCGCGACGCCCTGCTGGACCACATCGCGATTCCGGCTGAGAACATCGTGAGCTACCTCGCCCCCACCGGTGCCGGTCCAAGTGATGGTGCGGAGCTGGATGAAGCGGCCCGTGACTACGAGGAGAAGCTGGCCCGCCTGGCGCCACAAGGCTTTGATGTTCACCTGCTGGGGATGGGGCCGGAGGGGCACATCAACTCCCTGTTCCCCCACACCCCTGAGCTGCTGGAGGCCACCGGTGAGGTGGTGGCGGTGCGTGACTGCCCCAAGCCCCCGCCGGAGCGGGTCAGCCTCACGATCAGCGCGGTGAACCGGGCAGCCCAGGTGTGGCTGCTGGTCTCCGGGGCCGAGAAGGCCGAGGCTGCCCAGCAGGTGGCCAACGGCGGCAATGGGGCCCAGTGGCCGGGCGCGATCGTGGCGGGCGTGGAGCGCACCGTGCTGTGGGTCGACGAGGCCGCCTCCCCATGGCTGGCCGAGAGCGCCAGCGACTCTGCTACGGTCGCGGCCACAGAGGACGCCGAGAACGCCGAGAATTAGGTATAGGTAGCACGAAGCCCCGCTCGCAGAACCGACGAGCGGGGCTTAAATCTATGCGGGCGTCGCTAACACTATGCAGCGACGCGGGAAATGTGGTGTCGCGAGAACTGCTTAGCCGTAGTGCAGAACCAGGTTCAGCGCGATGATGCACAGCAACCACACGACGCCGGTGCCGACGGTGAGTCGGTCCAGGTTCTTCTCTGCGACCGTGGAGCCGGAGAGGTTGGTCTGCATACCGCCGCCGAAGAGGCTGGACAGGCCGCCACCCTTGCCCTTGTGCAGCAGCACGGACAGCCCCAGCAGCAGGCTGGTGATGACAAGGAGAATCTGGAGAGTGAGGATCAAAGCCTTAAACCTTTAAAAACTTCTCGCTGAAGAATCTAACTAACAGAATAAATCTACCCAGCCAGGCGGGCGGCGGGCAATTCGGCGCGCCGCCCGGTTGGCGGGATTGTTGCGTGCCGACTAGCTGACGGACGCCGCGACGAGGCGGGCGAGCTCTGCACCGTCGAGGCTTGCGCCGCCGACCAGGCCGCCGTCGATATCCGGCTGCGCCATCAGCTCGCCGATGGACTCCCGCTTCACGGAGCCACCGTAGAGGACCCGGACGCCAGCGGCGACGTCCTCCCCTCCCAGCTCAGCGAGCGCCTCGCGGACCGCGGCGCAGACCTCCTGCGCGTCCGCGGCGGAGGCGACCTTGCCGGTGCCGATGGCCCAGACGGGCTCGTAGGCGATCACGATCTTGGAGAGTTCCTCCCCACCGAGGCCGGAAAGCGACGCCTTGAGCTGGTCGACGACGTAGCCCACGTGCTCGCCCGCCTCACGAACCTCCAGCGGCTCGCCGACGCAGACGATTGGGGTCAGACCATGCTTGAGCGCGGCACGCGCCTTCGCAGCGACCGTCGCATCGTCCTCACCGTGGTACTGACGGCGCTCAGAGTGACCGACAACCGCGAAGTTGCAACCCAGCTTCGCGAGCATCGCACCGGAGACCTCACCGGTGTACGCGCCGGAGTCGTGGGCAGAGACGTCCTGGGCGCCATAGCTGATCTGCAGCTTGTCACCCTCGACGATCGTCTGCACGGAGCGGATGTCGGTGAACGGTGGCAGAACCGCAACGTCGACTCGCTCGTAGTACTCCTTCGGCAGAGCGAAGGAAAACTTCTGCACCACCTGGATCGCCTCAAGGTGGTTGAGGTTCATCTTCCAATTGCCCGCGATCAGGGGCTTGCGCTTGACGGCGCTGTGAGCTGCCACTCAAGAATCCTTTCTGTGACTTCCCCGCCCCGTGCCTCGGGTGCGGGAAAAACGGCGGGTTGCGGCCCGGTACCTCGGACTAACCCGGTATCTCGGACTAACCCAGTACCTCGACGCCCGGCAGGGTCTTGCCCTCCAGGAACTCCAGGGAGGCGCCACCGCCGGTGGAAATGTGACTGAAGCCCTCCTCATCCAGCCCCAGGGTGCGCACAGCGGCAGCGGAATCCCCGCCACCAACCACGGAGAAGGCACCGGCGTCGGTGGCCTTGATGATGGCCTCAGCGACCGCCTTGGTTCCAGCGGCGAACGCCGGGAACTCGAAGACACCCATCGGGCCGTTCCAGAAGACGGTCTTCGCCTCGCCGAGTACCGCAGCGAACGCGGCCGCGGACTCCGGTCCGATATCCAGGCCCATCCAGCCGGTCGGGATCTCGGACAGGCCCACGGCCTTGTGTTCGGCGTCCTTGGAGAAGTTTTCTGCTGCGACGACGTCCGTCGGCAGGACGATGACGTCGCCGTAGCGCTCCAGCAGGTCCTTGCAGGTGTCGATCATGTCTTCCTGCAGCAGGGAGCCGCCGACGTCGTGGCCCTGGGCGGCCAGGAAGGTAAAGCACATGCCACCGCCGATGATGAGACGGTCGATCTTCGGTGCCAGCGCCTCGATCACGCCCAGCTTGTCGGAGACCTTGGAGCCTCCCAGCACGACCGCGTACGGGGCCTCCGGGGAGCCCGAGACCTTCTCAAGAACCTCGAGCTCCGCGGAGACCAGGCCACCGGCGTAGCTCGGCAGCTTCTTGGCCACGTCGTAGACACTGGCCTGCTCGCGATGAACCACGCCGAAGCCGTCGGAGACGAAGGCGCCGTTATCGGCGGTGAGCTCGGCCAGCTCCGCGGCGAACTCCGCGCGCTCGGCCGCATCCTTAGAGGTCTCGCGGGGGTCGAAGCGAACGTTCTCCAGCAGCAGGATGTCGCCGTCGTCCAGGCCGTTGGCGCGCTCGTGGGCGTCCTCCCCCGTCACGTCGCCAGCCAGCGGCACCCACTGGTCCAGACGCTCGGCGAGCGCCTCGGCGACTGGTGCCAGGGACAGCTCCGGGTCGACCTCGCCCTTGGGGCGGCCCAGGTGGGCGGCGATGATGACGCGAGCCCCCTCGTCCAACAGGGCGCGCAGCGTCGGGATGGACGCGTCGATACGGCCCGGGTCGGTGATCTCCCCGTCAGCCAGCGGAACATTCAGGTCCGAACGAACCAGCACGTGGCGGCCTTCCACGCCTTCGGCCAGAAGGTCCTTGAGGGTCTTTACTGCCATGAAACTCGACATCCTTTGAAAGAAGCTTGAGGGAAAGTTTTCTGCTCGCACCCACGCTCAGCGGCTGGAAGCCACCGGGCGTGTGCGATAAGTAACCGCTGCGATTCTACCTAGAGGCGGGCGCCGATATAGTCAGCCAGGTCCGCGAGTCGGCAGGAGTATCCCCACTCGTTGTCGTACCAGGAGACAACCTTGACCTGAGAGCCGATCACCTTCGTCAGCTCCGAATCGAAGATCGTGGAGTGCGGGTCACCGATGATGTCGGTGGAGACGTAGGGCTCCCCGTTGGAGTACAGTGCGATGCCCGCCAGCGGCCCCTCTGCAGCATTGCGCAGGGCGTTGTTGACGGCCTCGACGGTCACCGGCTTGCTGGCCTCGAAGGTAAGGTCAACCAGGGATCCGTTGATGACCGGCACGCGCACGGCGTAGCCATCCAGCTTGCCTTCCAGCTCCGGCAGCACCAGGCCGACGGCGCGGGCAGCACCGGTGGAGGTCGGGACGATGTTCTGGGCGGCGGCGCGAGCACGGCGCAGGTCCTTGTGCGGGGCGTCGTGGATGCGCTGGTCACCGGTGTAGGCGTGCACGGTGGTCATCAGGCCACGCTCGATGCCGAAGGCGTCGTTCATGACCTTGGCCAGCGGTGCAAGGCAGTTCGTGGTGCAGGAAGCGTTGGAGACGACGGTGTGCTTCTCCGGGTCGTAGTCCTCGTGGTTGACGCCCATGACGAGGGTGGCGTCGACCTCCTTGCCCGGTGCGGAGAGCAGCACCTTCTTCACGCCGGTCTCGAGGTGGCCGTGGGCCTTTTCGTTCTTCGTGAACTGGCCGGTGCACTCCACGACGATGTCCACCCCGGCCTCGGACCATGGGATGGATGCCGGATCCGGCTCCGCAAAGGTGCGGATGGTCTCCTCGCCGATGCGAAGAGAGTGCTCGGAGTGCAGTACCGGCTCGCCGAGGCGTCCCATGACGGAGTCGTACTTCAACAGGTTCGCCAGGGTGGCGTTGTCGGTCAGGTCGTTGATCGCGACGATGTTGAGGTGGGGGTGCATCTCGCGCACCGCGCGGAAGAAGCTGCGTCCCACGCGGCCGAAGCCGTTGATGCCGATGTTGATTTTCTTCTGGTTGCTAGCTGGCATGCTTATTGCCTCTGTCCTTTCGCTTCCTCGGTCCCGTGGGGCCGGGTGCCGGCGGATGTCATCAGCCGCTGGCGGGGTATCTATTGGTCGTGGTGTTTGGGTGCTGGAGGCTTCCAGTTCCCGATCTTAGGGATTATTCGACGTCCTGGAAGAGGTCCTCGGTCACCGCGGCGTGGGTATCCGGGATGTCCAGCTCCTCGGCCCGCTTATCCGCCATCGAGAGCAGACGGCGGATGCGGCCGGCCACCGCGTCCTTCGTCATCGGCGGTGACGCCAGCTGGCCGAGTTCCTCCAGGGAGGCCTGCCGGTGCTTGACGCGTAGCTGGCCGGCTTCGGCGAGGTGGGTGGGAACATCCTCACCCAGGATCTCCAGAGCCCGCTCCGCCCTGGCGGCAGCGGCCACCGCCGCGCGGGCGGAGCGGCGCAGGTTCGCATCGTCGAAATTGGCCAGGCGGTTCGCCGTGGCACGAACTTCCCGTCGCATGCGGCGCTCCTCCCAGACCAGGCGCGTGGCCTGCGCCCCCATCAGGGTCAGCAGCGCGCTGATCGATTCGGCATCCTTGACCACCACGCGGTGCACCCCGCGGGTCTCCCGGGTTTTCGCGGTCACGCCGATTCGGCGCCCCGCACCCACGAGGGCGAGCGCCGCCTCATTGCTCGGGGTCGCGACCTCGAGCGCGCAGCTGCGACCAGGCTCCGTGAGGGTGCCGCGCGCGAGGAAAGCGCCCCGCCACGCTGCCACGCAGGCGGACTTTGGGCCGCCGATGATCGTCCGTGGCAGCCCCTGCACGGGCCTTCCTGCGCGGTCGATCAGCCCGGTGCGGCGGGCGATCTCCGTGCCGCCCTTGATCCACTTCACGATGTAGCGCGCGCTCTTGCGCAGGTTGCCTGCGCCGATGATCTGCAGCTGCGCCTCGTGGTGGTAGAGCTGCTCCACAAACTCCATCAGGCGTCGCGCCGTCGCGGAGCTGTCCACCTCGGACTCCACCACGATCTGTCCGGCGACCAGATGCAGCGCGCCGCTATAGCGCAGCAGTGCTGCCACCTCGGCGTTCATGTCCTCAGCGCGAACGACGCTGACGCGGGCGATCTCGTCCTTCACATCGGCGGTGAGAGCCACGGCTTGATTACCTCTTTCCTCTTCACATTCTCTTCAACCTGGGTGCCGCGTGGGCCCCGTGGGTTTTACCGGGTGCGGTGCTTCGCGGCGATGTCCGCCAGGGCGGCGGCCAGCTTCTTGGGTTTGTGCCGGTCAGTCCAGCGCCCCCGGTTGTCGTCCTCCCGGACGTCAGCGCAGATCAGCTCCGCCCCCATCGACGCCGCCGCACGTTCGATGTGGGTGCCCATCGTCCCGCCCGGCATGGTGGACTGGTCAATGAGCATGTAGTCCACGTTCAGGTCGCGGGCGTGTTGGTGCAGCATGTGGACGTGATGCTCCTGGGAGAAACCGGAGGTCTCCCCGGCTTCTGCTACGAGGTTCAACACCACCACGGTCGGGGCCTGTGACTCGTTGAGAGCTTCAACGATCCCCGGAACCAGCAGGTGCGGAATCACCGAGGAGAACCAGGACCCGGGACCAAGGGTGATGAGGTCAGCGTCCTTGATCGCTGCCACGGCCGGCGCAGCAGCCGACGGGTTGGCCGGGTGGACACGCACCCGGCGCACCTCCCCGATGGTGGTGGCCACGGCAACCTGGCCGCGAACCTGCACGCTCTCTCGGGGATCCTTCGCCAACCCCAACACATCCGCCTCTAAATCCAGAGGCACGGTGCTCATTGGCAAAACCCGGCCCTTCACACCCAGCATCTTCGCGAGCGTATCCAGGGCGGCGATGTCGTCACCCAGCACCTGGGAAATCCCGGTGATGAGGAAATTACCGATGGCGTGACCGTTGAGAGCACCCTGCCCGCCGAAGCGGTGCTGGATGACCTCCTCCCAGAAGCGTCCCTTGTCGCTGTCCTCGGTCAATGCTGCCAGCGCCATGCGCAGATCTCCCGGCGGGAGGCAATCCAGTTCCCGGCGCATGCGGCCCGAGGAGCCGCCGTCGTCCGCGACGGTGACGACGGCGGTCACGTGATCCGCGATGGTGCGCCCCGCGCGCAGGGTGGCGAAGAGTCCGTGGCCACCACCGAGCGATACGAGGCGCTCGAGGGGCTTGTTACCCGTGTCAGTAGCGGGCGGGGTGGTCGGGTTATCGACCACGGGGTGATCGTTATGAGACATGAGGTGCAACTTCCCAGTGAGCAGTGTGCGCTCCCCACATGACGGGGAACGAAAGGGTGAAGGAAAAGTTCAGTGCGTCGGCGACCTTCAGCCGCGTTCCAGATCGCGGTGCCTGGTCCGAACCTCCACTCCCCGCTCCCGCAACCTGGCGGAAACCTCCTCGGTCACTGCGACGGACCGGTGGTGGCCGCCGGTGCATCCAATCCCGATGCTTAGGAACCCCTTCCCCTCGCGGTGAAAGCCCGGCAGCATGGCCAGCAGCATCGACTCGAAGGACTCCAGGAATCGCGGGGCGTCTTGCTGGCTCAACACGTAGTCGGAGACCGGCTTGTCCACGCCCCGCAGTCCCCGGAGCTCGGGAACCCAGTACGGGTTTGGCAGGAAGCGCACGTCCAGGAGGATGTCCACATCCCGAGGAGCCCCGTGCTTGAAGCCGAAGGACTGCAAAACCACCCGGGTGCTATCCCCGGCCGCATCGGAGAACTTCATCTCCAGGATGCGGCGCAGGTCATGGATGCTGGTGCTGGAGGTGTCGACCACAATGTCGGCCTCCTGCTTAATCCCGTTCAGCATCTCGCGCTCGCGGTCGATCCCGCTCTGCAGAGAATCGCCGTCCTGCAGCGGGTGGGAGCGGCGCACCTCGTCAAAGCGGGAAATCAGGGCCTCGTCGGACGCCTCCAGGAAGAGCACGATGGGCTTGCGCCCGGAGTCGACCAGCTTCTCAAGCACCCCTGTCAGGCTGCCGGCAAAAGAACGCGACCGCACGTCGGTGACGATCGCCAGCTTCTCCACCGGGGATTCCGCGTCAAAGCTGAGCTCCACCATCCGCACGATCAACTCCGGCGGGAGGTTATCCGTGACGTACCAGCCCATTTCCTCGAGCACGGCCGCGGCGGTGCGGCGGCCAGCACCGGACATGCCGGTGACGAGGATTAAGGAGGGTTCTTTCTGCGGCGAGGTCATGCTGACCATAGTAGCTACCCCGCAGGCTTAGTGGGGCGGTGCTGTACCGCCTCGTGCACCTTCTCGGCCAGCGCAGGGCCGAAACCAGGTACCTCTGCGATCTCCTCAACGGTGGCGGCGCGCACCTTCGCCACGGATCCGAAGTGTTTCACCAGCTCCTGCCGGCGTTTCGGGCCCAGCCCCGGCACCTCATCCAAGACGGAGGTGCGCATCCGCTTGCTGCGCTGCTGACGGTGGAAATTGATCGCGAAGCGATGCGCCTCATCGCGGATGTGCTGCACGAGATAGAGGGCGTCGGAATCGCGCGGAATGATCACCGGGTACGGGTCCTCCGGCAGCCATAGCTCCTCCAGGCGCTTGGCGATGCCCACCAGGGTGACATCGTTGACCCCCAGCTCGTCCAGCACCTTCTGCGCGGCGTTGACCTGCGGTGGGCCGCCATCGACGATGAACAGCTGCGGCGGGTAAGCGAAGGCTCGCTTCGGCTCCTCACCTGCCGCCTGCTCCAGTTCTTCCTCGCCTTCCAGCCGGTCGCCGGCGTCATCGCCGGTCGGGACGGCGGTGATGTCCTCCTTGTGCCGCAAGAAACGGCGACGGACGACCTCAGCGATGGAGGCGACGTCGTCGGAATGTCCGTCGCCCGCGGCGTCCCGGATCTTATAGCGACGGTAGTCGGCCTTCTTCGGCAGGCCGTCTTCGAAGACGACGAGGCTGGCGACGACGTCCGTTCCCTGGATGTGCGAGATATCCGTGCACTCAATGCGCAGGGGTGGCTCGTCCATCCAGAGAGCCTCTTGAAGGTCGCGCAGGGCTGCGGAGCGTGCGGTGATGTCCCCGGAGCGCTTCAACTTGTGCTGTGCCAGCGCCTGGGTGGCATTGGTGTGCGCGTTGCTCAGCAGCGCCTTCTTATCGCCGCGCTGCGGAACCCGGATGGTGACCTTGGAGCCACGCAATTCGCTGAGCCACGCACCGAGGCGGGCATTGCCGGCGGGCAGCTCGGGCACCAGTACCTCGCGGGGCACGGGCGAGATCTGCACATCCCCCACCAAACCGCCGAGCTCCGCGGCGGAGGCCGGGTTGATGGCGGTCGCCAGGTCGACATCCACATGCGAGCTTGCGGCACCACCAACCGCCGTCTCCGTCGCGGCGACCAGCTCGGCCTCCCCGCCGTAGAACTGCGTGATGAACTGGCCGATCATCTCCGCACGGGACTCGTCCGAATGCTCCACCACCCAGCCGCGCTGGCCGTGGATGCGCCCACCGCGGACGTGGAAGATCTGGATCGCCGCTTCCAGCTCGTCCTGCTCGATGGCGAGGACGTCGGCGTCCGTGGCGTCGGAGAACACGACGGCCTGCTTCTCCATCGCCTTCTCCATGGCCTGCAGCTGATCACGCAGGCTCGCAGCCCGCTCGAAGTCCAGGTTCTCAGCGGCCTCCTCCATCTCGCCGCGCACCCGGCGCAGCACGGGCTCGGTGTTGCCGGCCAAAAAGCTACTGAACTGGTCGACGAGTGCGCGGTGCTCGTCCTCGGTCACCTTGCCGACGCACGGTGCGGAACAACGGTCGATATAGCCGAGCAGGCACGGCCTACCCAGGGCCTCGTGCCGGCGGAACACGCCGGGCGCGCAGGTACGGATCGGGAAGACCCGGGTCAGGGACTCCAGGGTCTCCCGGATCGCCCAGGCTTTCGGGTACGGGCCGAAGTAGCGCACGCCCTTACGTCGCGGCCCACGGTAGAGATAAGCGCGCGGGAAGCGATCCTTCACGCTGATGGCCAGCATCGGGTACGTCTTATCGTCCCGGTACATGACGTTGAAGCGCGGGTTGAAGCGCTTAATCCAGGTGTACTCGAGGTTGAGGGCCTCGAATTCGCTGCCCACGACGGTCCACTGCACCCGGTTGGCAGTTTGCACCATCGTGCGGGTGCGCGGGTGCAGCTGGCTGAGGTCCTGGAAGTAATTGGACAGGCGCGCCCGGAGGTTCTTGGCCTTGCCCACGTAGATGACGCGGTCGTGCTTATCGCGGAAAGTGTAGACCCCCGGCTGCGTGGGGATAGTGCCGGGGGCTGGCCGATAATCGACGGTGTTGGGGGCGCGTTCCGCCACCGGCTAGTCCTCCGGCATATAGCGGTCCTCAAGCAGGCGGAACCGCTCGACGTTCGCGGCGATGGTCTCCTTGTCGTAGATATTCAGCGCCATCATCGGAACGAACTCGAAGTCCGGGAGCTCCAGCCGCGCCATTTTCGCCTTAGCCGGGAAGGAGAGGCCGTGGATGATCTGCCAGGGGTAGAACTGCGCGTTGGCGATGTTGCGCACCTCAACCCCGCGCTCATCAATGCGGACGCGGGGACGCAGCAGGAAGAGGCAGACGCCGGAGAAGAGCAAGCCGATGCCGACGAAGGACCACTGATCCGCCGAGGTCAGCGTCACGCCGGTGTCGCCGATGCCAACGATGATGGCCATGACGATGTGGATGATCATGATGACGATGACACCGATGATCGCGATCCGCTTGAGGAACGGCGAACGGGCCTCAAAGAGCCACTGCCCCTTGGCCGGTGCTGCCTGCGACACTGGGTTACTCATCTGTGAAACTCGACCGCTCTCCTCATTCGTACTGCCACAACGTATCGGCTACTACCCTACCGCCGCGATCTGGCGGAGAACCAATGCGGCGTGGATGGCCGCGGTCGCGGAGTCCGCGCCCTTGTTTTCCTTGGCCCCCGGACCGCCCGCACGGTCGACGGCCTGCTGGTGGTTGCCGACGGTGAGTACGCTGTTGCCGATCGGCACACCCGTATCCAAGCCGACGCGGGTCAGCCCGTAGGTCACTGCGTCGCAGACCACGCGGAAGTGCTCGGTCTCACCTTCAATGACGCAACCCGTGGCGATGACGGCGTCGAAGTTCTTGCAGGCTGCGGCTACGACAACGGGCAGCTCGAGGGCGCCTGCCACCCGCCAGTCCTCGACGCTGGCGCCGAGCTCGCGGGCAGCTGTGATGGCCTCGGCGTGGAGCTTATCGGTGATCTCGGCGTTCCACTGGGCGCTGATCACGGCGACACGCAGGCCCTCTGCTGCGCCGGGACCCAGGTTGATCTGCGGGATACCTTCGGCTGGCATGCTAGTTCTCCTTCTCGGCTGTGGCAGCAGCCGGTACGACGTTGAGGTTGTCGAGCTGGTGGCCCATCTTGTCCCGCTTGGTCTGCAGGTAACGAGCGTTATCCTTCGTTGCCGGTGGCTGCACTGGGATGCGGCCGGTGACAGAGACCCCGAAGTTCTCGAGGCTCTGCTTCTTCGCCGGGTTATTGGAGATCAGGTGGACGCTCTCGATCCCGAGTTCCTTGATGATCGACGCTGCCGCGCTGTACTCGCGGGCGTCGGCTGGCAGGCCCAAGGCGGTATTCGCCTCCACGGTGTCCAGTCCCTCGTCCTGGAGGACGTAGGCGCGCAGCTTCGGAACCAGCCCGATCCCGCGGCCCTCCTGGTTGCGCAGGTAGATGACGACGCCGTGGCCCTCGTCCTGGACAGCCTCCATGGCGGCGTGGAGCTGTTCGCCGCAGTCGCAACGCAGGGAGCCGAAGACGTCGCCGGTGAGGCACTCGGAGTGCACGCGGACTGGGACGTCCTTCTGGCCGGTGACGTCCCCGTGGACGAGCGCGACGTGCTCGGTGCCGTCGACGAGGCTGGTGTAGCCCACCGCGCGGAACTCGCCGCGGGTGGTCGGCAGGCGGGCCTCGGTGCTGCGCTCCACGGTCTGCTCGGTGGCGCGGCGGTACTCGATGAGCTGCTCGATGGAGACCATGCGCAGGCCGTGCTCGTCGGCGAAGCGGCGCAGTTCCGGGCCACGGGCCATGTCAGTGGGGTCGTCCTCGGAGACGATCTCGCAAAGCACGCCGACGGGTGCGCGGCCGGCGAGCCGGGACAGGTCTACGGAGGATTCGGTGTGGCCATCGCGGGCGAGCACGCCACCGCGGCGGGCGCGCAGGGGGACGATGTGGCCCGGCCGGGTAAAGGCCTCGGGGCCAAAGCTCTCGTCGGCGAGGCGGGTGATGGTTTCGCAGCGGCTGCGGGCGGAAATGCCGGTGGAGCCGGTGGCCGCATCCACGGTGACGGTGTAGGCGGTCGAGCGGGCATCCTCGTTTCGGGCGACCATCGGCGGCAGGTTGAGCGCGTCGGCGCGGTCATCTTCCATGGCGACGCAGATGTAACCGGAGGTGTAGCGCACCATGAAGGCCACGAGTTCTGGGGTTGCCAGATCCGCGGCGAAGATCAGGTCGCCTTCGTTTTCGCGGTCCTCATCATCGACGACGACCACCGCTTTGCCGGCGGCAATATCGGCGATGGCGGATTCGACGGAATCCAGGACTAGCGAGTCTCGTTCAGCGGTCATAGCTTCTTTCCAACGATGCCACCCTCGCCCGGTCGGGGCGGGTGGCTTAAGGCTTGTCGAATTCTTCTTTGTGGTTCTGTTGCGGCGGGTCAGCGGTCGAGCATGGCGCGGACGTATTTCGCAAGCACGTCGCATTCGATATTGACCTTATCCCCCGGCTGGAGTTCGCCCAGCATCGTGGCCTCCAAAGTGGCGGGGATGAGGCTGACCTCGAAGAGTCCATCGGCTAGTTCCGCGATGGTCAGGGAGGTGCCGTTGATTGCAATCGATCCCTTTTTCACCAGGTAGGTGGCAAGTTCCGGGTCGTCAAGCTGGAAGCGGAAGACCTCCCAATGCTCGGAGGGTACGCGTTCCTGCAAGGTGGCGGTGCCGTCGACGTGCCCCTGGACGACGTGTCCGCCGAAGCGCCCCTGGGCGGACATCGCGCGCTCCAGGTTGACGGACGCCCCCTTGGAGAGTGTGCCCAGCGACGTGTAATCGAGGGTGACCTTCATGACGTCAGCGGTGAAGCCGGTGTCGTCGAAGTCGGTGACGGTCAGGCAGACGCCATTGACGGAGATGGAGTCTCCCAGGCCGGCATCAGAGACCACTCGCGATGCGGCGACGCGGATGCGCCCGGCGTCGGGAAGCCTCTCGATCTTCTCGACGTGACCGATCTCTTCGATGATTCCGGTGAACACAGCCATCCTCTCTGACGTCGGGGCCAAAACTACCAATGATGATATATCTTCTTGCGCTTGAGCACGGGTCAATCCCCGGTCTAGCGTTGCGCCAGCCAGAGGATGTCCTCGCCGATGCGCTGCACACTACGGGTGGCGAAGCGCTGCAGATCCGTGATCGAAGTACTGCCGATGCCGCCGGCTCCCAGTGCGGGGAGGCCGCGCGGCAACCAGGCGGGGGCAAGATAGGCCCGGATCTCGTCGACCAGGCCGTGGGCAAGGAAGCTTCCCGCTAGTTCGGGTCCGCCCTCCACCAGCACATCCGAGATGCCCTGCCGGCGCAGCTCCGCCAACGCCGCATGGAGGTCCCGGGTTGCCAGGAGCTGGCCGGCCGGCGCGTGAGTCCCAGCTTGCAGGAGGCGAGCGTTAGTGGGGAGCTCCCGCTGCCCCAACGCGAAGCGCAGCGGCTGACGGGGACCCTCCGCCCCGCCGGGGCGGGCGGTGAGCTGCGGGTCATCGGCCAGGACGGTTCCGGTGCCCACGAGGATCGCCTCCCGGTACTGCCGGTCTGCGTGGACGTCCGCGCGGGCGGTCGGGCCGGTGATCCACTGGCTCGTGCGGTCCGTGGCAGCAGCCAGGCCATTGAGGGTGCTGGCGAACTTCAGCGTGACGTGCGGCCTGCCCAAATGTGCGGCGCGCAGCCAGGGTTCCACGCTGAAACGGTGCTCCCCCAGGTGGAAGGGCTCGAGGTAGGGGCCGGTGACGGTCACGCCGGCAGCGTGCAGGCGCTGGCCTCCCCCGCCCTCGGTTTTGCCCGGGTCGGCGAAGAGGTAATGTACCTCCGCGATTCCTGCGGCGATCAGGGCTTCCGCGCACGGCCCGGTGCGTCCGGTGTGATTGCAGGGCTCGAGGGTGACGTATGCGGTGGCACCAGCGGCGCTCGCACCGGCAGCCTGCAGCGCGACCACCTCGGCGTGCCTACCACCCGCCGGTTCGGTAGCGCCCCGGCCAAGAATCGCGCCGGCCGAATCCACGATCACGCAGCCCACTGGCGGGTTCGGCCGGGTATTGCCCGCAGCGTGCCAGCCCATCTCGTCGGCCAGCAGAAATTCCGCTGGGAGGTCCGCTGGTACCTCGGTCTGCGGCGGGGTCGCCCCCTGCGTCGCAGCCTGGGAACCGCGCTGGGGGGTGTTAGGCACCTGCGTTGGCCTCCGCGGCCGCGCGGATCTCGCCGATCGCCTGATTACGGTCCTCCTTGCCAAAGACCGAGGAACCCGCAACGTAGACGTCGACCCCGGCCGCAGCAGCATCCGCTGCGGTCTCCGGTCCGATACCGCCGTCGATTTCGATGAGGGTGTCCAGCCCCTCAGCGTCGATTCTTTCGCGCAGGGCACGCACCTTATCCAGCACCTCGGGCATGAACTTCTGTCCGCCGAAGCCAGGCTCCACGCTCATCACCAGGACGAGATCGAACTCGGCCAGATGCTCCAGCAGCGGCTCCACCGGGGTATTCGGCTTGATGGACACACCGGCCTTGGTCCCGGCGGCGCGCAAGGCGCGAGCCAGAGCCACCGATTCCTCAACCCCTCCGGCGGCCTCCACGTGGAAGGTGACGTTGTCGAAGTCGGTGTACTCCTTCACCCAGCGCTGTGGGTCCTCGATCATGAGGTGGACGTCGAGGAACTGCTCGGTCTTCCCAATCAGAGACTTGGCCACTGGGGCGCCGAAGGAGAGGTTGGGGACGAAGTGGCCGTCCATCACGTCAATGTGCACCCACTCGGCGTCCGAAATGGCCTCGACTTCCGCGCCAAGGGCGGAAAAATCCGCGGCGAGGATGGAGGGGGCGATGATGGTCTGCTGTCCGTTGGCTGTGCTCATAACACTCACTCTACTTAGGCTTTTCTGATGCCCGCGATGAACATCGCGTCGGTGCCGTGGCGGTGCGGCCACAGCTGGATATAAGGGCCGACCGCTCCCCCGGCGGCCGCTGCGGCAGCCAAGGCCGGTACCTCGGAGCCAAGGTCGATGGGCTGGGCTCCCGCCTCCCGGCAGAAGGAGTCCACCAACTGCGTGGTCTCCAGCGGATGCGGCGAGCACGTCGAATAGATGACGACTCCGCCCGGTGCGGTGGCCTCCCACGCCGAGCGCAACAACTCGCGCTGGAGGGGGACCAGCTCGGTGACGTCCTTCTCCTGCTTGCGCCAGCGGGCCTCCGGGCGGCGGCGCAGCGCGCCCAGGCCGGTGCACGGGGCGTCGACGAGGACCCGGTCGAAACCGTCCTCGGGCAGCTGGAGGCCCCGCACCTCAGCGAGATTCCGGCCGTCGCCGGTGTGAACCTGCACCGGCAGTTCCTTGGTGGATTTCGCAACGAGGTCGGCGCGGTGCGCGGAGATCTCGGTGGCGTCCACGGTGGCTTGTTCTGCCTGCGCCCACGAGCCGATGAAGGCGGTCTTGCCTCCCGGTCCCGCACAGAGGTCGAGCCAGCGCCCGCGGTCCTCCCGTTCCAGCGGCGCCTGGACCAGGGCCAGGGAGATCAGTTGCGAACCTTCGTCCTGGACGCTCGCCAGGCCTTGGGTGATCGCCTCAAGCTCGCCCGGCGCTCCGGAGTCCAGGCAGACCGCATAATCGGACCAACGACCCTGTTCGCCTCCGGTGATGAGGGCGAGCTCTTCAGCGGAGATCTGCCCTGGTCGGGCGGCGAGGTGCACGATGGGTCGGGCGTCGTCGGCTTCCAGAGCCTCGGCCAGATCAGCCGCAGGGTTCTCCGCCGTCCCGCCGAGCGCCTGGTTGAAGGCGGCGGCGATCCACTCCGGGTGGGAAGAGCGCAACGCCATGCTGGCCAATCCCGAACCGGGTGCCACCCGGTCCAGCCATTGCTCGGGTGTGCTGCGGGAAATCGTGCGCAGCACACCATTGACGAAGCCGCTGGCCTTGCCCCCGCCATTGGCCTTGACCAACTCCACCGAGGTGTCCACCGCGGCGTGCGACTCGACCCGGGTGCGCAGCAGCTGATAGGCACCGATGCGCAGCGCGTCCAACGCCACCGAGTCAATCTTCTCTACTGGCCGTCCCGCGGCCTTGGCGATGATTGCGTCGAGCAGCCCGGTGGCTCGCAGCGTTCCGTAGGTCAGCTCGGTGGCGAAGTTCGCATCCCGGCCGCTGATCCCGCGCTCCCGCAGGACGGCGGGCAAGGCGAGGTTGCCGTAGGCGTCCTCCTCGGTGACTTGCCGAAGCACGGTGAATGCGGCGTCGCGGGCCTTATCCCCGATCCCGGCACGTCGGCTCTTTTCCTGGCGGTGTACCGGGCGGCGCTGCTGATAGCCCCGGGCCCGCCCCGATTCGAGTTGCTTAGCACGTCCGGTGCCACGGGAGGCCGTGTTGGGGCGCGCCTTGCCGCTACGCGCGGACTCGGACCTCGAACGAAAAGAACTCATTTAGCCGTGTCTTCCTCGATATCAAAGCGTGGAGACTGCGCCAGCAACTCCTGCTGACCTCGGGCCCAGTCGGCGGCCCGCATCATCTTCTTGCCTGGTGGCTGGATGCTTTCCACCAGCAGTGGATCGTCACCAGTGCCGACGAGCACCCGCGTCTTATCTGCCCACAGCTGGCCGGGGGCCAGCTCCGGGAACTCCTCCTCCTTGGCTACCGGTAGCATCAGCCCGAACTTATAGCGCTGGCCATCCAGCGTGCACCACGCACCCGGTGCCGGGGTGTGGGCACGGGCGCGGCGTTGAATCACCTTCGCCGGCGTAGAAAAGTCGATACGCGCGTCAGCGGGGTGAATCTTCGGGGCGTGTGTCGCCCCCTCCTCCGGCTGCGACTGCGGGATGGCCGTACCTTCGCCGAGCTCAACCAGGGTGTCTGCCAGCAGCGACTTGCCAGAGTCGGTCAGCTCGATGAGCACGTCCTCGGCGGTATCGCGGATACCGATCTCATAAGCCTTCTTCGCCAGCATCGGGCCGGTGTCCAAGCCCTGCTCGATGCGGAAGATCGTCGCACCGGTCTCTTCGTCGCCCGCGGCGATGGCGGCCTGCACGGGTGCGGCACCACGCCAGCGTGGCAGCAGGGAGTAGTGCAGGTTCACCCAGCCGTGCTCAACGGCGTCGAGCAAATCGGCCGGGATCAGGTTTCCATAGGCCACCACGGCCACCGCCGTGGCGCCCGCCTCGCGGTAGGCAGCCAGCGTGTCGCGGACATCGCTTGCATCCTCGGCGCTCGCCCCGAGGGAGGCCCACTTGTGAACCTTCAGCCCCGCGGCCTCGGCGACCTCCGCGACGGGGCTGGGGTGCAGGCTCCGGCCCCGGCCCCGGCGAGCGTCGGGCTGTGTAATGACCCCGAGGACCTCCAGCCGCGGATCGGCGAGCAGATGCTCCAGAACGATAGCGGCGGGCTTGGGCGTGCCAGCAAAAATAATCTTCATCTAAAACCACTCCGAGCGTCGAATATCTGCCATAGCTTGCTTGCGGTCCTCGGGCGCGAGGTGCTGGAGGAAAAGCACGCCGTCCAGGTGATCGGTCTCGTGCTGCACGCAGCGAGCCAATAGGCCCGAGACCTCCCGGTCGACCAGTTCGCCCTCCAGGGTCTGTCCGCGCAGTCGCACAGTCTCCGCACGCTCTACCTCGCCGCGGATCCCGGGAATGGACAGGCAGCCTTCCGGGCCTGTTTGCGTCTCCTCTCCCACCGGCTCCCAGGTGGGATTGATGACGTGCCCACGGTCGGACTCGCAGTCGTAGACGAAGACGCGTTTGGTGACCCCGACCTGGTTTGCGGCTAGGCCGACTCCACCGTGGTGATCCATGGTTTCCAGCATGTCGGCCACGAGGGTGGCGAGGGTAGCGTCGGAAGAAAAATCGGCCCCGACCTCGGTGGCAGGAGTGCGGAGGACGGGATCGCCGAAGTAGCGCAGGGACAGAACAGCCATGGGGATACTCTAACCGATACGGACCGGGTCCATGACCACGCGTAGGGGTGCGGAGTGCCGCTGCGAGGAGCGCACGGCGACAGCGCTTTTGAGTGCGCTGCCCAGGGACAGCGCGTCGGAGTGCGGCACGCGAATGATGAGCCGGCGGGCTTCATCCGCATGGCCGCTCGACAGCCCCGCGGGAAGCCTCACACCGCTTGGAAGCTCGACGGGGCCTAACAGTTCCGCCGATTCCGGCAGCTCCCAAGCCTCCTCCAACTCGGCCAGGCTGGCCGGGATGCCGTCCACGACCGCAACCACCGCCGCCGGTGGGAACTGTGCCTCCGCCCTGCTGGCCAACTCTGCGGCGGCTGCAGCATCCGGGTTCCAGCGGATGAGCTGCTGAATCGCGCTCAGCCGGTAGTCCCCTGCGATGATGACCCGGCCACCGGCCTCACGGGGTGCGACGAGTGCGGCAGCGCCCATCCACTGGCGCAAGGCGTTCTCCTCGGCTCGCAGATCCGCGCGGGTCAGCGGCGCCCAGGGGTCCAAGATGATCGAGGCTCCGTAGTGCCCATTGGGCTGCTCGGGTGGCGTATCGGGGTCACGGAGGATCGGCTCGGAGCCTGGGGTGGCGACGACGATGCGGCGCCCGAGTGGGACGGACGTTTTTACTTGTTCTCCGCCCGAGACCGTCACCGGGACGCCGGGGAATGCGCGACCCAGCTCCTCAGCGGTGCGGTCGTGGCCCACCACGCTCATGCGCAATGCGTGGTTACCGCAGTTGGTGCAGGTGAAAGTCGGGTGCAGGTGTCCGCACCACCGGCACGTGGGCGCTGAGTGGTCCCTGCCCTGTGGCAGTTCGAGTGGGCCATTGCAGTTCCGGCACCGGGCCGGGGTGCGGCATCGAGCACAGGCCAAGGCCGGAGCGTAACCACGGCGCGGCACCTGGATCAGCACGGTGCGGTCCGCATCCAGGGTCTCGCGAATCGTGGCGAAGGCCAGAGCCGGCAGCCGGCTCCCCGGGCTGTGACTCTCGGCCTCGAGCTGGCGTTCGGTGTCCCCAAGCCCTCGAATCCAGGGCAGCTGCTCACGAAGGGTTTCGGGCGTGGGGCGGATGGAAGCCAGCTCCCCCGCCGCGACCCACTGCTGAACCTCGGCGGTGCGGTGGTGACCGATGATTGCCAGCGCCGCGGACTCACCCTGACTGCGGGCCTTCGCTACCTCCCTGGCGTGCAGGTAGGGAGCGCGGGGGTCGACAAGCGAATCATCCCCCTCCCCCAATACGACCACCAAGCCGAGATCTTTGAGCGGCGCGAAGACTGCATTGCGGGTTCCGACGACGATCCTGGCCTGACCGAGCACGATGGAAAGGAAACGCCGGTAGCGCACATGCGAGGACTCTGCGGCCGTCATTTGGAGCACCTGCTCGGTGGACGTCCAGGCCGCCAGGGCCTCGCTGACGCGGTCCACGAGCCGCTGATGTGGAGCGATCACCAGCGTCGACTTCCCTGCCCACGCGGTCGCAGCGGCGAGGACGGCGGCTAGGCGGGCATCGTCGTCCCCAGGAGCGGTGAGCAGCGACATGCGAGGGGCGGCGCCCTCGTCCAGGAGGGCAGCAAGGAAGCGCGGACCAAAGTGATACTTGCCGAGCGCGGATTCGGCATTTGACCGCGCCTGGGTGCGCAACTCGGCGACGGGCTCCAGCGTCGAGTAGAGATCCTCCCACGCCTTACCGCCTGCAAACAGCCCTGCCTTCTCGGCGCTCGCATGGCGGGGCGGGATCGCTGCCCGTAGAACATCCGCTCGGGTTCCGGCGGCGCGCTCGGCGAGCTGATTCACCAGCCGCCACATGTGCTCCGGCAGCAGCCGAATCGGGCTGATAACGCGCTCCAACGGGCGCAGCTTTCCCGAGTGGTCGCTGCTCGAGCGTCGTTCGATGATGAAACCGTCCACGAGGCGCCCGTTGAACCGGATACGGACTCGCACGCCGGCCTGAGCGTCGGCGTCCATCTCGGCGGGAACCTCATAGTCGAAGAGGCGGTCGAGATGTGGCACCCCGACCAGCGGCAATACCCGCGCGATCCGGCGAGGCCCGCGCCCCGCACGGGCAGCGAGCAGTTCCCTATCACCGGGGTTGGCTGCGGCTGGCTGTGCGGTCGTGTTCATGAGCTACAGGCTAGCCGACGGTGCAGACACGCCTTCACGGGGCGCTGGGAGAATGCCCCGAGAGCTGCCGTTAGTTGCTGCCGACAGCCTTCTTGAGCTCCTCAACCTTGTCCAGGCGCTCCCACGGCAGGTCGAGGTCATTGCGACCGAAGTGACCATAAGCAGCCGTCTGGGCGTAGATCGGGCGGAGCAGATCCAGCTCGCGCAGGATCGATGCCGGGCGCAGATCGAAGACCTCGGCGACAGCGCGCTGGATGTCCTCCACCGGTGCCTTCTCGGTGCCGAAGGTTTCCACGTAGAGGCCGACGGGGCGGGCCACGCCGATCGCGTAGGCCACCTGCACCTCGGCGCGGTCGGCCAGGCCGGCTGCCACGATGTTCTTTGCCACCCAACGGGTCGCATAGGCAGCAGAACGGTCCACCTTCGACGGGTCCTTGCCGGAGAACGCGCCGCCACCGTGGCGAGCCATGCCGCCGTAGGTGTCAACGATGATCTTGCGACCGGTCAGGCCGGCGTCACCGGCAGGGCCGCCCAGGATGAAGGAACCGGAGGGGTTAACCAACAGTTCCAGGTCCTCGGTCACGAAGGGCTTGAGGCTCTCGTCAGAGAGCACGTGGTCCACCACATGCTCGGACAGGAGCTCCCGCAGCTCATCCTGGGTGCGCTCCGGGTCGTGCTGCGTGGAGATGACGACGGTATCCAGGCGCACCGGGGTGCCGGCCTCGTCGTATTCGAAGGTGACCTGGGTCTTGCCGTCCGGGCGAAGGCCGGTGACGATACCCTCCTTGCGCACCTCGGTCAGGCGACGGGAAAGGCGGTGGGCGACGGAGATGGGCAACGGCATGTACTCCGGGGTCTCGTTCGTCGCGTAGCCGAACATCAGCCCCTGGTCGCCAGCACCCTGGCGGTCGTCCTCGTCGGTAGAGGAGGAACCGCGGACCTCATGGGAGGTATCCACGCCCGCTCCAATCTCTGGCGACTGCGCACCAATGGACACGGACACGCCGCAGGTGGTGCCGTCGAAGCCCATGTCGGAAGAGGTAAAGCCGATCTCCTTGAGGGTATCGCGCACCAGCTGCGGGATCTCAACGTAGCCCGAGGTGCGGACCTCACCGACAATGTGGACGAGGCCGGTGGTGACCACGGTCTCCACAGCGACGCGGGCCTGCGGATCCTCGGCGAGCATGGCGTCGAGGATCGTATCGGAGATCGCGTCACAGATCTTATCCGGGTGACCCTCGGTGACGGATTCGCTGGTAAATAGGCGCTTAGACACTAGTTATCTCGCTTCTATCGTTCGTATTGTTGGTGCGGCCCGTCGGTGGCGGGTGGCGGGCGACGACCTAGACGGTGAACTAATTCATCAATAATAGACCAAGCGGTCTAGAAATGCACGCTAGCGATCGGCGGTTCGTGGCAAAGCGTCAAGAATCGCTCCGGCTACCTCGAGCTTATGCCCTGCCGGGACTTCACGGACATCCAGCGTCTCCGGATCATCGGAGCCGGACGGATTAGCGATCAGCCAGCCCGCGGAGTCCTCCTGACCGAAGACCTTACCGCGGCCGACAGCGTTCGCCATCAGCAGGTCGCAGCCCTTGCGGAGAAACTTCCGCTGCGCGTGCTCGAGAGGGGTAGATTCCGCGTCACCGGTCTCCGCTGCGAAACCCACGATGCGCAGATCCTTCGGCAGCTCCCCTGCCCGGCGCAGCTCGACAAGCCCCGCCAGGATGTCTGGGTTTTCTACCAGTTCGATGACCTCCAGCTGATCCTCTCCGCCCTTCTTGAGCTTCGACTCAGCCTGCTGGGCGGGACGGTAGTCCGCCACCGCCGCCGCCATGATGACGACATCCGCTTCCCGAGCGGCCTGCTCGGTCGCGTCCTTCAGCTCCAGAGCGCTGTTGATCCGAGTCACCCGCGCGCCGGACGGCGTCGGCAGATCCTCGGTATGCCCCGCGATGAGGTGAACGTCGGCACCACGTTGCGCGGCGACGTCCGCCAGCGCGTAGCCCTGACGGCCCGAGGAGGCGTTACCCAAAAAACGCACCGGGTCGAGATCCTCGTGCGTGCCGCCGGCGGTGACCACCACGCGGGTGCCGACCAAGTCCTGGTCGAAGATTCCCGGCTGGGCGTGGGCCGCCAGCGCCAGTGCCGCGATGTGGTCGGGCTCGGGCAGCCGACCAGGGCCGCTATCCTTGCCGGTGAGGCGCCCGTGGGCGGGCTCCAGCACGGTGATCCCCCGGCTCCGCAGCGTCGCAACATTCTCCTGCGTCGCCGGGTTTTCCCACATCTCGGTGTGCATCGCCGGGGCAATGACCACCGGGCAGGTCGCGACGAGGCAGCTCGCGGTGAGCAAGTCATCCGCGCGCCCCATACGCAGTCGCGCCATAAGATCGGCCGTGGCCGGGGCGACCACGATGAGGTCGGCCTCCTGACCGAGACGGACGTGCTGAACCCCGGAGACGTCGTCCCAGACGGTCGTACTGACCGGATTACCGGACAGGGCCTCCCAGGTGGCAGCACCCACGAAGTTCAGTGCGGATTCGGTGGGAACGACGTGGACGTTGTGCCCCCGTTCCGTGAAATAGCGCACGAGGTGGGCCGCCTTAAACGCAGCAATGCCGCCCCCAACACCCACCAGGATGCGGAGCGGCTTGCTCGTATTCTTCTTCGAAGCGTTATCAGTCACACGTGACAGGATAGCCTCTTAGCCCTCGGTGTGCTCCAAGAGATCCGCGTTAATCTCGCGCAGGGCGATGGACAGTGGCTTCTCGTGCATCTCCGGGGTCACCAGCGGGCCAACGAACTCCAGGACACCTTCGTCGATGCTCTGGAAGTAGTCGTTGATCTGACGCGCGCGCTTAGCTGCGAAGATCGCGAGGGCGTACTTCGAGGACACCTTGGTCAGGAGCTCGTCGATCGGCGGGTTGGTGATGCCGACTGGCGGATCGAAAACCGTCTCGTTCGAGTTGACGTCCTGATTTTCCACGAAATGCACCTATTCTTTCGATTGCTTAATTAAGCCGCGTCTGATCCCCACGACGGCTTAGGGGAAACTATATCTTAATCGCCTGGAAGCGCCTAACCCCACGCCCACGTCGGTGGGTCGCGGGGTGCGGTAACAGGCTGGGTGGAGCCGGTGTCTCTGGGGCGAGGTCCCCTAGGCTTCCGGCACCAGGATGTCGCGGATTCCCGCGACGGCCTCGTCCACATCCGAGTTCACGATGACGTGGTCGAACTCATCCTTAGCGGCCAGTTCCCCGCGGGCGGTCTCCAGGCGACGCTGGATGACCTCGTCGGATTCGGTGCCACGGCCGGTCAGCCGTTCCACCAGCACCTCCCACGAGGGCGGAGCAAGGAAGACGGTGTGGGCCTCCGGCAGGAGCTTCTTCACGTTCCGCGCACCCTCGAGATCCACCTCAATGAGGACGGGGTGCTGGGCGGCCATGGCCTCCTCCACCGGCTTGCGGGGCGTACCGGAGAGCTGCAGCCCACCGTGGATCTCAGCCCATTCGAGCATGAGGTCGCTGTCGATGTTGGACTGGAACTCGTCTCGCGTCACGTAGAGATAGTCACGACCGTGTACCTCGCCGGGGCGAGGTTCGCGGGTCGTCATCGATACGCTGAAGAAGAGGTTCGGGACCGACTCGCGGAGCTTAGAGACCACCGTGGACTTACCAACGGCGGACGGCCCGGCGAGGACGACCACGCGGCCGCGGCCCGATTCCTGCGTCACGGCTTAAGCCTCTGGGTCGAAGCCGAAGTGCTCCAGCAGAGCGCGACGCTGACGGTCGCCCAGGCCGCGCAGACGGCGGGTCGGGGCGATCTCGAGCTGGTTCATGATCTCCTCGGCCTTGATCTTGCCGACCTTCGGCAGGGAGACCAGCAGAGCGGAGACCTTCATCTTGCCCAGGATCGGGTCAGTCTCGGCGTCCTTCAGGACCTGCTGCAGATCGGTGCCGCCGCGCTTGAGCTTCTCGCGAAGTTCGGCGCGTGCCTTACGTGCCTCGGCTGCCTTCTTCAGGGCCTCTGCACGCTGCTCCGGGGTCAGCTGGGGAAGTGCCACGGGATTCCTCCGTACGTAATCGTTTTTGAAAATCTTGTGGAATGTCTTGCATTTTAGCCAATCAGCGTCGGGCTGCTGGCTTGAACACCCCTTTTCAGGGCGCTACTTGCTTAAGAAAGCAAAGCACGAAGGTGAATCCTAAGGTGCTTTTGCCGTGGTGGCAACTGCGACGCGCGGATTCACCTTCGCCAACTTTGCAGGCTACACCTGAAGTTCCGCGGCGAAGCGGCGCGCTGCGGCCTGCAGATCCGCCACGGCAGGCCCTTCGTTCAGGACAGCGCGGGAGACATTCGGGCTCGCGAAGCGTGCCGCCTCACCGCAAATACGCCGCACATCGGCCATCGTGCCGCCCTGGGCCCCGACGCCGGGCATGAGGATCATGCCGTTGACCTGGTCCAGAACCGGTGGATTCTCCACCGTCGCGCCGACCACGACGCCGACGTTGCCGGGCTTGTCCCCCGCGTTGAGTTCGGCCACGCGGTCGCACACCGCCTGGGCCAGCGTGGCGCCGGACTGCGTCTGGGACAGCTGCACAGACGGGGCCTCCGGGTTGGATGTCGCCGCGAGCACGATGGCACCCTTGTTGTACTCGGCTGCCAGTTCAAACACCGGGGCCAGGGAATCCACACCGAGCCACGGAGAGACCGTCACCGCGTCCGCCTCCAGGGGCGAGCCCGGCCGCAGCCAGGCGCTGGCGTAGCCCGCCATGGTCGAGCCGATATCGCCTCGCTTGGCGTCAGCGATCACCAGCACGCCGGCCTCCCGCAGCTCCGCCATCGCGTTCTGGAGAACCTCGAAGCCTGCAGCCCCGAAAGCCTCATAGAAGGCCACCTGTGGCTTGACGACGGCGACGGTATCCCGGAAAGCGGCAACCGCGGTATCGGTGAATTCTTTCAGCCCGGCCAGGTCATAGCTCAACCCCCAGCGCTCGAGGATGTGTGCGTGCGGGTCAAGCCCCACGCACAGCGGCCCCAGGTCGGCAGCCCGAGCCAGGAAGCGCTCGCCGAAGGTCTGAGACTGGTCTGCAGCCTGCCTCACCGGCGTGGTCATTAGTGCTCCACTTCCTGAATCGGGGTCACAGTGGTGTCGTGGTCCAGCAGAGCCTCGATGCCCTGCACCGCTGCGACGGTGCCCTGAACGGTCGTCGCGCACGGCACGCCGCTGTTCACAGAGGCCGCGCGGATCTCGTAGCCGTCGGTGCGCGCGTCAGCGGTACCGGCCGGGGTGTTGATGACCAGGTCGATCTCGCCGTCGCGGATGTAGTCCACGACGTTGCGGGCGTTCTCGCCCTCGCCGCTGGTGGCGGAGACCTTCGCGACGACCTCGCACTCCACGCCATTGCGGCGCAGCATGCTTGCGGTGCCCGCGGTGGCGAGCACGTTGAAGCCCAAGGAAGCCAGGCGCTGGATCGGGAGGATCAGGGTGCGCTTGTCGCGGTTAGCGACGGAGACGAAGACGTTGCCCTTGGTCGGCAGCGCGCCGTAGGCACCTTCCTGGGACTTCGCGAACGCGGTACCGAAGTCCGAGTCGAGGCCCATGACCTCGCCGGTGGACTTCATTTCCGGGCTCAGCAGAGAGTCCAGCACCTTGCCCTCGAAGCTGCGGAAGCGGTTGAACGGCAGCACTGCCTCCTTGACGGCAATCGGGTGACCGATCGGCAGCGAGCCACCGTCGCGATCGGAAGGCAGGATGCCTTCCTCCTTGAGCTCGGCGATGGAAGCGCCCAGCATGATGCGCGCGGCGGCCTTGGCCATCTGCACGCCCGTGGCCTTGGACACGAACGGGGCGGTGCGGGAGGCGCGCGGGTTGGCCTCGATGACGTAGAGGATGTCGTCCTTCAGTGCGTACTGGACGTTCATCAGGCCCTTCACGCCGATGCCCTGGGCCAGCTTGCGGGTGGATTCCCGGACCTTTTCGATGTCCTGCTCCCCCAGCGTCATCGGTGGCAGCGCACAGGCGGAGTCACCGGAGTGGATACCGGCCTCCTCGATGTGCTCCATCACGCCGCCGAGGTAGACGTCCTCGCCATCGCAGAGGGCGTCGACGTCGATCTCGATGGCGGAATCCAGGAAGCGGTCGACCAGGACCGGGTGCTCGTCGGTGATCTCCGTGGCGCGCGAGATGTAGTCGCGCAGGCTGGCCTCGTCGTAGACGATCTCCATGCCTCGGCCACCGAGGACGTAGGACGGGCGGACCAGTACCGGGTAACCGATGTGTGCGGCGACCTCACGGGCCTCCTCGAAGCTGGTGGCGGTGCCGAAGGCCGGGGCTGGCAGCTCGGCGTCGCGCAGGACCTTGCCGAACTCGCCGCGGTGCTCCGCCAGATTGATGGCCTCCGGGGTGGTGCCGACGATCGGCACACCCGCGTCCGAGAGGCGCTGCGCCAGGCCCAGTGGGGTCTGGCCACCGAGCTGGACGATCACGCCCGCGACGGTGCCGGACTCGGACTCCGCGCGGTAGATCTCCATGACGTCCTCGAAGGTCAGCGGTTCGAAGTACAGGCGATCGGCGGTGTCATAGTCGGTGGAAACGGTCTCCGGGTTGCAGTTGACCATCACGGTCTCGTAGCCAACGCGGGAGAGCTCGAGGGCCGCGTGGACGCAGGAGTAGTCGAACTCAATGCCCTGGCCGATGCGGTTCGGGCCGGAGCCCAGAATGATGACCTTTTCCTTCTCCTTCTGCGGCTCGACCTCGGACTCGGCGTTCGGGTCCAGCTCATAGGAGCTGTAGTGGTACGGGGTCTTCGCCTCGAACTCGCCGGCGCAGGTGTCCACGGTCTTGAAGACCGGGTGGATGCCGAGGGACCAGCGCAGGGAGCGCACGCCGTCCTCACCTGCGAACTCCGGACGCAGGGCGGCGATCTGGCGGTCGGAGAGGCCGAGGAACTTCGCGTAACGCAGGAGATCCACGTCCAGGACCGGCGCGTCGATCAGCTGCTGGCGGAACTCCACCAGGGCCATGAGTTCGTGCAGGAACCACGGGTCGATGCCGGAGGCCTGGTAGATCTCGTCCACGGTCGCGCCGAGGCGCATGGCGAGCTCGACGTCGTAGAGGCGGCCCTCGGTCGGGCGCTTCAAGTCCTCGAGGACGGCTGCCTTGTCGGTGGCACGCTCGCCCGCAAAGTCCTCATCCGGGACGGTCCAGAAGCCCGCCTGCTTGGTCTCCAGGGAACGCATGACCTTGTTCAGGCCGGTGATGTAGTTGCGGCCGATGGACATGGCCTCACCGACGGACTTCATCGTGGTCGTGAGGGTGTCGTCGGCGCCCGGGAACTTCTCAAAGGCGAAGCGCGGAGCCTTGACGATGACGTAGTCCAGAGTCGGCTCGAAGGCAGCCGGGGTGACCTGGGTGATGTCGTTGCGGACCTCGTCGAGGGTATAGCCGATCGCCAGCTTCGCGGCCAGCTTCGCGATCGGGAAGCCAGTGGCCTTGGACGCGAGCGCGGAGGAACGGGATACGCGCGGGTTCATCTCGATCGTGATGATCCGGCCGTCCTTGGGGTTGATGGCGAACTGGATGTTGCAGCCACCGGTCTCCACGCCGACCTCGCGGAGGATGGCGATGCCCTGGTCGCGCATGATCTGGAACTCGCGGTCCGTCAGGGTCATGGACGGGGCGACGGTGACGGAGTCGCCGGTGTGGACGCCCAGGGCGTCGACGTTCTCGATGGAGGCGACGACGACCACGTTGTCCTTCGCGTCGCGCATCAGCTCCAGCTCGAATTCCTTCCAGCCGAGGATGGACTCCTCGATCAGGACGTTGGCCTCCGGGGACGCGGCGAGGCCGCCGCCGGCGATGCGCTCCAGGTCCTCGTAGTCGAAGGCCAGGCCGGAGCCAAGGCCGCCCATGGTGAAGGACGGGCGGACGACGACTGGCAAGCCCAGCTCGGCGACGGTCTCGTGGACCTCGTCCATGTTGTGGCAGACGCGGGAGCGGGCGGAGGATCCACCGATCTTCTCGACGATGTCCTTGAACTTCTGGCGGTCCTCGCCGCGCTCGATGGCGTCGATGTCCGCGCCGATGAGCTCGACGCCGTACTTGTCGAGGATGCCGCGGCGGTCCAGCTGGATCGCGGCGTTCAGCGCGGTCTGTCCGCCGAGGGTGGCCAGCACGGCGTCGATCGGGTGCCCCTCTGCCTTTTCCTTGGCGAAGATCTTCTCGATGTACTCCGGCTGAATCGGCTCGATGTAGGTGTGGTCGGCGAACTCCGGGTCGGTCATGATGGTCGCCGGGTTGGAGTTGATCAGGGTGACGCGGAGGCCCTCTTCCTTGAGCACTCGGCAGGCCTGGGTGCCGGAGTAGTCGAACTCGCAGGCCTGACCGATGACGATCGGGCCGGAACCGATGACGAGGACGTGGTTGATGTCTTCACGACGTGGCATGAGTGTTTTCTCTTTCTGTTGGGCGTTGTGCTGCTGGATGCGTTCTGTGCTGTGAGAAGGCGTCGGCTTAGGCCTTCTTCTCCTGCTCCAACAGGTTGAGGAAGTGGTCGAACAGGGGGTTTGCGTCGTGCGGGCCGGCGGCGGACTCCGGGTGGTACTGCACCGAGAAGGCGCGTCCGCTGGTCAGCGCCACGCCTTCGACGACGTCGTCGTTGAGGCAGATGTGGGTGACCTTGGCGGGCCCGAATGGGGTGTCGAATTCCTTCTCTAGGCCGCCGGCGGGGGCCGCCAGGGCGAAGCCGTGGTTCTGGGCGGTGATCGCGACCTTGCCAGTCTCCAGGTCCTTCACCGGCACGTTGGTGCCGCGGTGGCCGAACTTCAGCTTGTAGGTGTCCAGGCCGAGGGCACGGCCAAAGAGCTGGTTGCCGAAGCAGATGCCGAAGAACGGGATGTCGGCCTCGAGCACCTTCTTGACCTGCTCCACCGTGTGGTCGGCGGTGGCCGGGTCACCCGGGCCGTTGGAGGCGAACACGCCCTGGGCCTCGTACTCGCTCAAGTAGCCCTCGAGGGTGGAGAACTCGGTATCGGCCGGAATGACGACGGTGCGGATGCCGCGCTTGGCGAACTCGCGCGGCGTGTTGGTCTTAATGCCCATGTCGTAGGCGAGGACGGTGTACTTGCGCTCCCCTTCCGCGTCGACGACATAAGGCTCGTCGGTGGTGACGTCCGCGGTCAGGTCCGCGCCGCTCATCGACGGCTGCTCCTTGACCTGGGCGATCATCTCCTCGTCCGTGCCGAGGGCGTCGCCGGAGAAGATGCCCGCGGCGATGGATCCCTCCTCGCGCAGGTGGCGTACGACGGAGCGGGTATCCACGCCGCAGATGCTGACGATGCCCTGTGCCTCGAGCTCCTCGTTGAGGCTGCGCTTGGCTCGCCAGTTGCTGACGGTGTTGGAGAGGTCGCGGATGACCAGGCCAGCGGCCCAGATCTTGCCGTCGCGGGACTCGGAGTCCTCGTCGTTCCAGCCGGTGTTACCGATCTGTGGGGCGGTGAGCACCGTGATTTGACGGTGGAAGGAGGGGTCGGTGAGGGGCTCCTGGTAGCCGGTCATGGCGGTGGTGAACACTGCCTCGCCGAGGGTCTTGCCGGTCGCGCCCATCGCGAAGCCGCGGTAGATCGTGCCGTCTGCGAGAACCAGTGCTGCTGGAGTGTGAGTCTGCATATCTTTAGTCCTTAGTTTTTCTTTCAAGGTCAGTCGCCGATTGTTGAGTTATCGGGCAGCTAGTCGGTTGTCACAGGGTTGCCGTCGCGGCATGTCACCTTGCCACGCAGGATCGTCGTGGATACCCGAACCGGCATGGGCATGCCTTCGTAAGGGTTGTTCTCGGACTTGGAGGCCATCTGCTTGGCCTCGGCGGTCCAGCTAGCGTTGGTATCCACCACGCACAGGTTCGCTGGCTCGCCTTCGGCGATCGGGCGACCGTGGCCCGGCAGCTTGGTGATCTCGGCGGGACGCTCGGACATCACCTTGGCGACGAAGCGCCAGTCCTGATCGCCGTTGATGACGAAGAGGTCCGCGATGATCGCCAGGGAGGTCTCCAGGCCGAGCATGCCCGGACGAGCCTGGTCGAATTCGCAGCACTTCTCCTCGGAGGAGTGCGGGGCGTGGTCGGTGGCCACGCAGTCCACCACGCCGTCGATGAGTGCCTGGCGCAGGGCCAGGGTGTCCCGCTCCTCACGCAGCGGCGGGTTCACGCGGTTCACGCCGTCGAAGGTCTCCAACCGGGAGTCGGTGAGGATCAGGTGGTGCGGGGTGACTTCGGCGGACAGCGGGATGTCCTGTCCCTTCGCCCAGCGCAGCAGCTCGACGGTGCCTTCCGTGGAGGCGTGACAGATGTGGAGCCGACCGCCGTAGTCGCGGGCCATGAGGGCGTCGCGGGCGACGATGGACTCCTCCGCCACGCGTGGCCAACCACGAAGGCCCAGGCGGGCGGCAGTCTCGCCTTCGTGGGCGACCGCGCCCTCGGTCAGGCGGGGCTCCTCGCAGTGCTGCGCGAGCAGCACGTCCATGCCACGCGAGTACTCGATTGCGCGACGCATCAGGCGCGGGTCGTCGACGCACTTGCCGTCGTCGGAGAGCATGCGCACCTTGGCGTCGGAATCGGCCATCATGCCGAATTCGGTGAGCTCCTTGCCCGCCAGTCCCTTGGAGATGGAACCGACGGGGTGGACGTCGCAGAGGTTCGTGTTCTGGCCCTTGTACCAGACGCTTTCCGCGATGGCGGGGTCGTCCATGACCGGGGAGGTATTAGCCATGGTGAACACGGCGGTAAACCCGCCCTTGGCAGCCGCCGCGGAGCCGGAGGCGATGGTCTCGGTGTCCTCGCGGCCCGGCTCGCGCAGGTGAACATGCATGTCCACCAGGCCCGGCAGGAGCACCTGGCCGGCAAGGTCGAGCACCTCGGCCTCAGCTGGAGCCTCGTCGGAGAGATCCGCGCCGATCTTGGCGATCACGCCGCCGGAGAGCAGGACATCCTGCGGCTCCCCTTCACCGTAGATGAGCACGCCCTTGAGGAGCACCGCGTTCTCGGCACCCGCCGGGTGCGCAGCCAGTGGGCCAGTCGGGGGAAAGTTCTTGTTGTCGACCATAAAAATCGCTTATCCTTTCTGGCCTTAAGCGTCTGTCTCGGTCTCGGAGGCCGAGTGGCCGCCGATCAGCAGCTGGAAGAGGATCGCCATGCGGACGTGAACACCGGCAGTGACCTGCTGGAGCACGACGGTGTTCGGAGCATCCGCGACGCTGTAGTTGATCTCCATGCCTCGCAACATCGGGCCTGGGTGCATTACAACCGCGTCCGGCTTCAACATGGCGTGGCGGGCCTTGGACAGCCCGTATCGGGTGGCGTACTCGCGGTGCGAGGGGAAGAAACCACCGTTCATGCGCTCCGCCTGGACCCGCAGCATCATGACCGCGTCGGCGCTCGGCAGCTCCGCGTCAAGATCGTGGCTCACGCGCACGCCCCAGTTCTCCACCCCGATCGGCAGCAACGTCGGAGGTGCGACGAAGGTGACATCTGCGCCGAGGGCATTGAGCAGCTGCGCGTTGGAGCGGGCGACGCGGGAGTGCAGGATATCACCGACGATCACGACGTGCTGCCCCGACAGATCACCCCGTTGACGGCGCAGCGTCGTGGCGTCGAGCAGCGCCTGGGTGGGGTGCTGGTTGGAGCCATCTCCGGCGTTGATCACCGCGGTATCGCCGATGAAGTTGGCAACGTGCTGCGCCGCCCCGGAGGACGGGTGGCGCATGACCAGTGCGTCGGCGCCGATGGACTTCAGCGTCAGTGCCGTGTCCCGGAGGGACTCGCCCTTCTTCACGCTCGAGGAGGACGCGGAGATGTTGATAACGTCCGCGCTCATCCACTTCCCCGCCGTCTCGAAGCTGGCCCGGGTGCGGGTGGAGTTTTCGTAGAACATCGTGAACACGGTGCGCCCCCGCAGGGTGGGCAGCTTCTTGACCTCGCGGCCCTTCAGCGCCTCGGCGAAGCGGTCCGCCTCGTCCATGATGCTCACAATCTCATTCGGAGTGAGATCGGAAATGCTGAGCAGGTTCTTCACTACGCACGCCCCTTGTCTGCGGCGGACGGTACCTGCCCGCCCTGATTCGCTGGTTGCTGGTCGGCGGGTGTGGTCGACCGGGTCAGGGTGACCTCGTCGCGGCCGTCGAGCTCGTGGAGAGCGACGGTGACGTCCTCGGAGGCTGCCGTCGGAATGTTCTTGCCCACGTAATCGGCGCGAATCGGCAGCTGCCGGTGACCGCGGTCAATCAGGACGGCCAGCTGGACGGTATCGGGACGGCCGAGATCCCGGAGGGCGTCCAACGCGGCGCGGATGGTGCGGCCCGAAAACAGGACGTCGTCGACCAAGATGACGGTTGCGCCGTCGATCCCCTCGTCCGGGATGATCGTGGGCTTGAGCGCACGGTGCGGGCCGCGCCCCAGATCGTCCCGGTACAGCGTGATATCCAGCGAGCCTTGGAACACATCCACGCCACTGAATTCGCTGATCTTTTTCTGCAGCCGCTCCGCGAGCGGCACTCCCCCAGACGGAATACCCAAAACCACGACCCGCCGGGCGGATCCGCTGTCTAGAGCCGTCTTCTCAATGATTTGGTGCGCGATGCGTGCGACCGTGCGATTGACATCGTCCGGGTTCAGCAGAACCACGGAGTGCTGATCGACTGTCGGATTCATCGTGACCTCCTTTCCCGCCTCTCTGTGCGGTCTGTTAAAGGATGCCTCTGAAAGAAAACCTTTCATGTGAACGATAGCACAAAGCACTACCCCCGGCTGCGCGGGGCAACCGGGGGTAGATGGGTGCGATTTACTCATTCGCCGACACGATGCCGCGACTGAAAAACCTCGCTTTTTAGACGGAGTTCTGGCCGTCAGCGGCGGGGTCTTCGCCAACCCCCGCCTGGCCGTCTTCGGTCTCTTCTGCGGCGCCGTCCCCCACCTGCTCGGTGGGGTCTGCGATCACGGAATCAACCAGCGCCTCGATATCTGCCGGGGCAGGAGCAGAGCCCTCCTCGGACCCCGACTGTTCCTGCTCGCGCTGGGTGGCCAGACGGTCAGCCATCGCGGCGTCTGCGTCTGTGGCCACGCCGTCGAGCACAGCGTTGACGTAGTCCGGGGCCTTGACGTGGGAGTACTCGCTGGCAAGTTCGATCCCCTCGGACAGGGCAACGCGGTGCGGAACGTCCGGGTTAAACATCAGTTCCCACGCCGCCACGCGCATGACCGCGCGGTCCACGGCGGGGATGCGATCCAGGGTCCAATCGCTGGTGAGGTGCACGGCGATGGCGTCGTCGATCGCGTCGAGGTTACTTGCCACGCCGGGCACGATCTGGGAGGTGTACTCCGGGATCGGCTTGATCTGGTTTTCCTGATCCTTAGCTAGCTCCGCGCGCTCTTCCATGATGTCGACCGGGTCGATGTCGCGGAACTCCGCCTCGAAGAGGATGTCCACGGCACGGCGGCGGGCCTTGTAGCGCGCACCACGCCGCTTGAAACGCGCAGCCGAACGCTCATCCTTCGAGCCTTTGCCCTCCCCCGCAGACTGCGGGTTCTGGCTTTCGGGGCGCGAGGATGGCGACGGCGACTGTGGTTCAACCATGAGGAAGTATCAGGCTCCTGGGGTGTTACTGGGTGACGCGGGACAGGTACTCGCCGGTGCGGGTGTCCACCTTGACGACGTTGCCGGTCTCGATGAACAGCGGCACCTGGATCTCGGCACCGGTCTCCAGGGTGGCTGGCTTGGAGCCACCGGTGGAGCGGTCGCCCTGCAGGCCCGGATCGGTGTGCTCGATCTTGAGGTCAACGTTGGCCGGCAGCTCAGCGAACAGCGCCTGGCCGTCGTGGAAGGAAACGTTGACGCGGGAGTTCTCCAGCAGGAACTTCGCGCCGTCACCCATGAGCTCCGGCTGCAGCTCGACCTGGTCGAAGGTCTTGTCGTCCATGAGGACGTAGGCGGAGCCGTCGTTGTACAGGTAGGTCATGTCGCGGCGGTCGACGGTGGCCTGCTCGACCTTCACACCTGCGTTGAAGGTCTTGTCCACGGTCTTGCCGGAGACGACGTCCTTGAGCTTCGTACGCACAAACGCCGGGCCCTTACCTGGCTTGACGTGCTGGAACTCCACGATCTGTTGCAGCTTGCCGTCGATCATCAGGACCATACCGTTTTTGAAATCTGCAGTGGTTGCCACTAGTTCAGGCTCCTCTATTCTCGTTGAGATTTTTTTGCGCGCACGTCGACGCCCGAGGTCTCGGGCGTTCTCGTTCGACTTATTCTAACACCTTAAACGATGCGCAGATCAGTGCTGGAGGCGTTGCAGCTCTTCGCCCCGTCGGCCGTGACCACGTAGGTGTTTTCGATGCGCAGACCGGTCTTGCCCGGGATGTAGATCCCCGGCTCCACGGTCAGCGTCATCCCCTCAGCAAGCGTTACTGATCGGTCGACCCGGGAGTTCGCCGACGGCGCTTCGTGGACGTCCAGGCCCACGCCGTGGCCCGTCGAGTGCACGAAGTACTCGCCGTAGCCAGCATCGGTGATGATGTCCCGGCAGGTCTTATCGATATCGAACAGAGCGGTTCCCGGGGCGACGGCCGCGGCACCAGCCCGCTGCGAGCGCAGGACGACGTCGTAGAGGGTGGCGGAGAGCTCGTCCGGCTCCCCCACGCAGACGGTGCGTGTCTGGTCGGAGGCGTAACCATCCAGGTAGATGCCGAAATCGACGGTGACCAGACCGGGCACGATCGGGTCGCGGGAGACACCGGCGTGCGGCTTGGTGGCGTTGACTCCCGACGCCAGGATGGTATCGAAGCTCAGTGCTTCGGCACCGGCCTTGCGCAGGCGGTACTCCAGGTCCGCTGCGGCCTCGATTTCAGTGCGTCCCTCGCGGATGCAGCCCTCGTCTAGGAATTCCTGCCACACCGAATCCGCGAGCTCCCCGGCTGCCTCGAGGGCGGCGATCTCCGCGCTGTCCTTGACCAAGCGAAGCTCCTCGACGATGCCGGCCGCCACCTCCGGCAGCGGCCCGTCCGCGGCAAGCTTCTTCGCCTCGCCGATGCTCAGGCTGGACTCCACAGCAAAGCCGGTGACCTGAGCCCGCTCCGGGACTTGCTCGAGCAGCTTATTGTCGATGAGGAGCTCGACATCCTCTGGCTGGCCGGTCTCGATCTCCACCTGGGTGGCGTATCGGCCATCGGTGCCGAGCACGCCCCGGCCGTCCGGCCGCTGCAGGTACACCGCATTGGAGCCACTGAAACCGGTGAGGTAGCGAACGTTCTTCAGGTCAGTGACCAGAAGGCCCGGCAGGTCGCGCTCCTGTAGGCGTGCGGCAAGCTTGTTGCGGCGCTCGGCGTATCGCTGAGTCTGGGTCATTCGCGCTCTCCTTCGATCGTTGTTTCCCCCATGCTGGGTTCAATCACCCCCACGCTACTCCCCTGGGCGTCCACACTCGCAGGCGCGGGTCATTGCGCGGAGCGTTGAGCCCGACCCCGCCCTCAAAAGCGTCGGCGGTGCTAGCTCTGCGCGAGGTAACGCAGAGCCGCCAGGTATCCCTCGATCCCCAAGCCAGCGATCACGCCGCGGGCAATGGGGCTGAGGTAGCTGTGGTGACGGAAGGGCTCGCGGGCGTGGACGTTGGAGATGTGGACCTCCACGAAGCCCGGGCCGTCGGCGACCTCCGCGAGAGCGTCGCGCAGCGCCACAGAAGTGTGCGTCCAGCCACCCGGGTTGATGATCACCGCATGCCCCTGGTCAGCTGCCGCATGGATGCGGTCCAGCATCTCGCCTTCGTTGTTGCTCTGGAAGAACTCCACCGCCACACCCAGGCGTGCCGCCTCATCGGCGATCAGGGCCTCGACGTCGGCCAGCGTCGTCGCCCCGTAGACCTCCGGCTGGCGCTTGCCCAGCCGGTTGAGGTTCGGGCCGTTGAGCACGCTCACCGTCAGCTGCTGTTCCTGTGCGGTCACTGCGAAATCGCCTCCCATGCTGCGTCCAGGTGTTCCCTGCTCGGGGACTCGAGCCGAGTCGGTTTCGCCAGTCCCTCGAGGACGACGAAGCGAATCTTGCCTTGCTTATTCTTCTTATCCCGCCCCATAACCTCAATGAGGGTGTCGAAATCGGAGTGCTGATAGGTCGTCGCCAACCCAACGCTGCGCAGGATGTTCCGGTGCCGGTCCACGAGCTCCTGGTCGATGAGACCGGCGGCCTTGGCCAGCTCAGCCTCGAACATCATGCCCACACCCACGGCCTGACCGTGACGCCAGCGGTAGTTCTCCTGCTGCTCGACCGCGTGGCAGAAGGTGTGCCCGTAGTTGAGGATCTCCCGGATATAGGACTCCTTGAGGTCCTGGGCCACCACGTCTGCCTTGACCTTGATCGCCCGCTCGATCAGCTCCGGGAGTACATCACCGGCGGGGTTCAGCGCCTCGACGGGGTCCTCCTCGTAGATCTCGATGATGCGCTCGTCGCGGATGAAACCCGCCTTGATGATCTCCGCAGAGCCAGCGATGAGCTCCTCGCGAGGCAGATCTTTGAGGGTGTCCAGGTCGATGAGGACCGCGGCCGGTTCGTGGAAAGCACCGACGAGGTTCTTACCCCGGGTGGTGTTGATCCCCGTCTTTCCACCCACCGCGGCGTCGACCATCCCCAGCAAGGAGGTCGGGACGTGTGCCACGCGGATACCGCGCATCCAGGTGGCGGCGATGAACCCGGCGAGGTCGGTGGCAGCGCCACCGCCCACGGAGACGATGCAGTCCTGACGCGTCAGCCCGGCATCCGCGCAGCGATCCCAGCAACGCTCGGCTGATGCAATGGTCTTGCCGTCCTCAGCGTCGGAGATCTCCAGCAGCTCGGCGACCTTGCCCTCGGCCTCCAGCAATTTCGCGACATGGGCTGCGCGCTCAGCCAGGGCCGGCTGGTGGATGATCAGGAAGGTGCTGGCGCCCTCGGTGGCCTCGAGCATCGGCGGGATCATCGTCTCGATGCCGCGGCTGATGAGGACCGGGTACGGCGAAGCGGTGCGCACATCGATGCGCGTTGGGGTGGGCTGCTGCGTGGAGTAAGGCGTTGTCACGCTGTCACGTTCTTTCTCAATCGCTGTGGTGGTTTGGTGGTCGGCCGTGGTGGCAGTGCCGCGGGTGAACGGCCCAGTGATGTCTCCTAGAGCTGTTCCGCGTCTTCGAGGTACTGCAGGATGGCAGTCACTGTCCGCTGCGGGTCGTGGTTGCCGGAGCGGATGCGGAAGCTCGCAACCTCTTCATAGAGCTCGTGGCGCTCGTCGTAGAGTCGCTGATAGACCTCTTCGGGGTTGGGGACATCCAGCAGCGGGCGGGTTTTGTTCCCGGAGGTACGGCGCACGCCCTCAGCGACGTCTACATAGAGGTAGACGACTTGGTGGTTCATGAGGGCCTCGCGGGTCTTCGCGCTCTTCACAGCTCCCCCGCCCAGGGACACCACCGCGTTAGTCTGCAGTGCCTGAGCGACGGCTTCCTCCTCAGCAGCGCGGAATTTCTCCTCGCCGAGCTCCCGCAGCACGTCGCCGCAGGGCTTGTTGAAGCGTTCGGCGATGAGCTCATCGGTATCGATGACGGGCAGGTGGAGGGCATGCCCGATGCGCCGGCCCATCGTGGATTTACCCGCGCCCGGCAACCCAGCGAGCACAACCTTGGGGCGCTGCCCAGGTGCCGTGTGCTGCGCGTTAACCGGTGTGGATTGCCCTGGTCGAGTCATCTTTCGCGAAGCCTCCTTGTCTGCGGGTTGGTTAGAAATCCAGCCGCTCGGCGACCTGCTGCTGATAAGCGGCCACGTTGCGCTTCATCTCGGCGAGGGAATCGCCCCCGAACTTCTCAACGGTGGCCCGAGCCAGCACGAGGGCGACCATCGCCTCGGCGACGACTCCTGCTGCGGGGACGGCGACGACGTCGGAACGCTGGTGGATGCCGGTCGCGGCCTCTCCGGTGGCCATGTCGACGGTGCGCAGGGCGCGCGGGACCGTGCTGATCGGCTTCATCGCGGCGCGGACGATGACGTCCTCACCGTTGGTCATGCCGCCCTCGATCCCGCCAGCGCGGTTGCTCAGTCGGGTGATCTCCCCGTCCTCGCGCACCATCTCGTCGTGGGCTTCGGAGCCGCGGCGGCGGGCTTCCTCGAAGCCGTCGCCGATCTCGACCCCCTTGATGGCCTGGATCCCCATGACGGCGGAAGCCAACTGGGCGTCGAGGCGAGCGTCACCGGACGTGTGGGAGCCCAAGCCGATCGGCAGGCCCTTGACCACGACCTCCACGATGCCGCCGAGGGTGTCGCCGCTCTTCTTGGCCGCCTTGATCTCCTCGACCATCGCGTCCTCCGAGGCCTTATCGAAGGCGCGCACCGGGGAGGCGTCGATAGCTTCCAAGTCGGAGAAACTCGGGGTGGGGCCGGTATAGGGCTCGCTACGACCGATCGAAACGACGTGGCTGAAGACCTCCACTCCCAGTACCTCGCGCAGCAGGGCGCGGGCGAAGGTGGCGGCGGCGACGCGGGCAGCGGTCTCGCGGGCGGAGGCACGCTCCAGGATCGGGCGGGCCTCGTCGTGGTCGTACTTCAGCATGCCGGCGAAGTCCGCGTGACCCGGGCGCGGGCGGGTGAGTTTCGCCCCGCGACCGGAGGCCATCGCCTTGGCCACCTCCGGGTCCTCCAGATCAACCGGGTCGGCGGACATGATGGTGGTCCACTTCGGCCACTCGGTGTTGCCAATCATGACGGCCACCGGGCTGCCGAGGGTCATGCCGTGTCGGACGCCAGAGACGAAGGTCAGCTCGTCCGCCTCAAACTTCATCCGGGCGCCGCGACCATAGCCGAGGCGACGGCGGGCGAGCTGTTCCGCGACATCCTCGCGAGTCACGCTCAGCCCAGCGGGGAGGTTTTCCACCAGCGCAATCAGCGCCTGGCCATGGGATTCACCAGCAGTAGTCCATCGAAGCATGCCGACAAGTCTACTATGTGAGCTATCGAACAATTATAAGGACACTGCGAAGGCCAGCAGCGTACCCAGAACCATTGCCGGTCCCATGGCGACAGGCCGATGGGGTGGAGCCTTTCTGGCCCGATCCTGGATCAGTATCCCGCCGGTCGTGAGCACGCCGGAAGTGCCGATGGCGAGCAACACCCAACCCACTCCGTGCCAGGCGGCAAGGATGCCGCACACCGCCGCAAACTTGGCGTCCCCGCCACCGAAGTACTGGCCAGGAGCTCCGCTCCCCTCGTGGCGGTTCTTTACAGAGCGTTGGTGGAAGAAGCTGAACAATAGCCACCACACCGCGCCCCCGACGAGTGCTGAAGGCTGCCAGACACACGCCGCGACAATAGCAGAGAGGATGCTGGGGAGCACCACGGCGTTGGGGATGCGACGATGCCGCCAATCTACGACCCCCAGGTAGGCCACAGCCACGCCAAGCGTGGCAAGCACAGCGCACATCACCGATGGCTCCCCCCTTAATCTTGCTCCCCTAGAGTCTTCTCCCCTGCCCCAAAGAGTCCCCTGCGCCCCCACGCAGGAATCTCTTTCCCCGCCTGCGCTGAGAAGATAAGGCTCCGAGTTAGTCCAGCGCCAGGTGCTGGTGCAGTTCGGCCAAGAATAGTCCCTCGGGAGCCTGCTGGCCGGTGAACAGCCGGAACTGCTCCTCCGCCTGGCCAGCGAGCATCTGCAGACCATCGGAGACTGGCAGCCCCTGCTGCTTGGCCTGAGCCAACAGCGCGGTCGGATAAGGATCGTAGATCACGTCGATGACAGACTCAGCGCGACAGAACTCATCCACGTACTCCGCAGCGACGTCCTCCGGCACCGTCGAAATCAGCGCTGCAGCCTGGCCACACACGTGGCCCAGCTCCGGGGCATCGAACCGGGTCCAGGAAAACTCCATGCCCAGCGACTCGGTGAGCGCCTGCAGGTTCAGCGCACGCTCCGAACGGGCGACCACGTTAATCTCGGAGAATCCGGCAGCCGCTGCAGCAGCAACGGCGGGGCGGGCGGTGCCACCGTTACCGACAATGACGGCCGTCTGCCCGGCGAAGGGTGCGCCTCGTTCCGGATCGCGCTCGGTGAGCTCGGCTGCCACCGCGTTCAGGCAGGCGGTGAGACCGTCGACGTCGGTGTTATCCGCGAGCCAGCGGCCATCCTCCTGCGGCACCAGCGTGTTGGCGGAGCCGATATCCTCGGCCCGCTTCGTCGCCAGCCCCGCCAGCTCGAGTGCTGCGCCCTTGCCCGGCATAGTGACGGACAAGCCGCGGATGTCCGGATCCTGCGCCTGAACGATCACCCGGATGTCCCGGGCCTCCGGCGCCTCCACCCGGTAGTAATCCAGCTCCAGGCCCGTGGCCCGGTAGCCAGCCTTGTGGATCACCGGGGACAGCGAATGCGACACCGGGCTGCCCAGGACCGCGCAGCGGGGGCCGCTTAGCGCAAAAAATTCTTCCGGACTGAGCACACTCGCACCTGCCGAGTCCGCAGTGGGCTGAGGGGCACCGCCGGTAGACAACTGGGCATCCTGGCTTTCCGACATCGGCTTCCTCTTCCTCCTGGCTTATTGCTTAGCGGGCCGAGTCCAGCACGCCGTTGGCGCGCGCCTTCTCGATCGCGGCCTCGTGGGCATCGAAGTCCCGGTTGAACACGGTCTCGCCATCCTTGTTGATGGTGACGAAGTAGAGCCAATCGCCCTCGGCGGGGTGTTCCATCGCCTGCAGCGCCTGAATACCCGGGGAGGCGATCGGGGTCTCCGGCAGCCCCTTCTTCGCGTAGGTGTTCCACGGAGTGCGGCGGGCGCGGTCGCTATCCGTCGTGGCGACCTCCTGCTCGGCGACGTCATAGTTCACCGTGGAGTCGAACTCCAAGCGCTGGTCTTCCTTGAGTCGGTTGAGGATCACGCGAGCAACCTTGTCGAAGTCCCCGGCAGGTGCCTCGCGCTCCACCAGGGAGGCGGCGGCGATCATCTCATAAGGGCTCAGCCCCACGGCCTCCGCGGCGCTGAGGAGCCCCGTCGCCTCGTATTCCGCCGCAGAGTTGCTGATCAGCTCGCGCATGATCTCCTGCGGGGTCGAGGTCGGGTCGAAAAGGTGCACGCCCGGGGAGATTAGCCCCTCGATGCGGCGCGGATCGTCGATGCGTTCCGCGACCGCTCCCTTCGCCCACTGCGGCACCTCCAACTCCTCCGGGGTGGAGCTGACCACGGCTTCGCGCAGCGCATCGGAGGAAATGCATTCATCCTCGCTCGAGCAGGTCTGGGCGGAGATCAGCGAGTAGATTCCCTCACGCGTCTTCCCTCCCACGACCGTGACGTCCTCCAGCGTCAGGCCAGTAGGAATGTCGACGACGCCGCGGCGGTTGGCGTCGTCCGTCAGCGCGTCCAGCGCGGCGGAGGCCGACATCTTCTCCTGGAGCGGGTAATAGCCGGTCTGCAGGCTCGCGTCTCGGGACTCAGCCTCCCGCATCAGTGCCCGCCGGGAGCCGACAATCTTCTCCTCCACCAGGGTCGGGGCGATCGAAGACAGGCTGTCCCCCTCGCCGACCTTGACCATCACGACCGTTCCGTTGCCCGCACCCTCGTAGTCGCGCTGGCCGACGACGGACCGCTGGTACCAGACGTACCCGGAGATGCCCACCAACAAGAGGATGAGCGCCAAAGCCAGCGCGACTGCCAATTGACGGCGGCGCCGGTACTTCGGTTGCATACTCCGCTTCAGGGTCATGCAACTATGCCTTTCGGATCTCAGGTGCTACGGAACGCGCGGCCACGCTCGAGAGCGTGAAGGCAACGCGAAGCATCGCTATAGGACGGCGATGCATCCGATGATCGTGGATCGATCATCGGACATTATTCCATGATCACGATTCGATTACGACATGACGCGCCGACGGGCGTCGAGCCACCCCTGCAGAATGTGCACTGCCGCGGCTTGGTCAATCCGCTTCCGACCCTTCTTGGCGCTCACCCCGGAGGCCTGAAAGGCCTGGGTGGCTGCCATGGTGGACATGCGTTCGTCGACGAGCCGTATCGGCAGGTCGGGCAGCTCTTCGCCCAGGTCCTCGTAGAAGTCGAGGGCTGCCGCGGTGCTCGCGGTGTGGTTGCCGCGCAGCGCCACCGGAAGACCGACGACGACCTCCACGACGAAGTTCTCCTCGATCAGTTCCACGACACGCGACACGTCGGAGCCGTCGACGGCGGCGGCGACCGTCTCCAGCGGAGAGGCCAGGATGCCATCCGGGTCGCTGAGGGCAACGCCGATCCGCACACTACCGACATCGAGAGCCAGCCGCCGTCCCCGCCCCGGATCGGACTCCGGGTCGGGTCGGTCCGGAGTAATCTCCTCGCGGGAAAAATCGGATGCCATCGGCGATCGACCTCGCGGAACTAGCTCAGGGTCTCGTTCACGAGGCGCTGCACGGCGGCCAGGCCGGCGTCGACACCGGAAGCATCGGAACCGGAGCCCTGCGCCAGGGCTGGCTTACCGCCACCGCGGCCACCAACCTCGGCGCCGAATGCCTTCACCAGGTCGCCGGCCTTCAGCCCACGCTCGACAGCCTGCGGGTTGGCCGCGGCAACGAACGGAACCTTTTCGCCGTCCTGGGCAGTGAAGAGCACGACCGCCGCCTCGGAGTTGAAGCGGGCGATGGCGTCCTGCGCCACCGAACGCAGGTCCTTCGCACCCAGGCCCTCCCCGAGGTTCTGGGTCAGCACCTTCACACCGGATACATCTGCGGCGCTGTCCACGATGCTGCCGACCTGGGCTGCCAGCTGCTGGGCACGCAGCTGCTGGACCTGCTTCTCTGCGGCCTTGAGCTTGGCGGTCAGCGCGTCGATGCGCTCCGGGATCTCCTCGCTGGTGGCCTTAAAATTCGCTGCGAGGTTCGCGACGAGGGAACGGTCGGCAGCGAGGTGGCGGAAGGAATCCATTCCGGTGTAGGCCTCGATGCGGCGCACGCCGGAGCCCACGGAGGACTCACCGAGCACGCTGATCGGGCCAATCTGGGAGGAGTGGTCCACGTGGATACCGCCGCACAGCTCCATGGAGAATGGTCCGCCAATCTCGACGACACGAACCTGGTTGCCGTAGTTCTCGCCGAACAGCGCCATCGCACCCATCGCCTTGGCCTCCTCCAGGGAGGTCTCGATGGTATTGACCTGGTAGTCAGTGTCCACCGCGGAGTTCGCGATCTCCTCGATCTGCTGCAGCTGCTTCTCGGTCAGCTGATCCCCGTAGGAGAAGTCGAAGCGCAGGTAGCCGGGCTTGTTCATGGAACCGGCCTGCACGGCTGTCGGTCCCAGCACCTCGCGCAGCGCGGCGTGGATCAGGTGGGTACCGGAGTGCGCCTGACGGGCCTGGTGGCGCCACTTCTGGTCGACGCGGGCCTCGAGGAGCTCTCCGATGGCGAGCTCTCCCTCGGTGACCTCGATCTGGTGCGCCCAGACCTTCTTGGCGATCTTCTGGACGTCCACGACCTTAGCCAGGCCACCTGGGCCGCGGAGGTCGCCACGGTCGGCCATCTGGCCACCCGACTCAGCGTAGAACGGGGTCTGATCCAGGATGACCTGGGCGTGCTGGCCGGCGGACGCGCGGTCGGCGAGCTGGCCGTCGACGACCAGGCCCAGAACCTTGCCCTCGTCCACCGTGTTCTCGTAGCCGGTGAAGTGGGTCGGGTGGGAATCGATGAATGCGCGGTAGACGCTCAGGTCCGCGTGGACGTGCTTCTTGGCGGCGTTATCAGCCTTGGCGCGAGCCTTCTGCTCGGCCATCAGCTCGTGGAAGCCCTCCTCGTCGACCGTCAGCGAGGCCTCCTCGGCCATCTCGCGGGTCAGGTCGATCGGGAAGCCGTGGGTGTCGTGCAGCGAGAAGGCAACCTCGCCCGGTACCACCGTGGCGCCGCTGTTGCGGGCCTCCGTGAGGAACTGCTCGAAAAGCTGGGAACCGGACTCGAGGGTCTTCAGGAAGGCCTTCTCCTCGATCACGCCCACGGAGCGGATGCGCTCCCAGTTCTCCGCGATCTCCGGGTAGGACGGGGTCATCGCCTCGCGGACGGTGTCCAGGAGCTGCTCGATGACAGGCCCCTGAGCACCCAGCAGTCGGGCGGAGCGAATGATGCGGCGGATCAGGCGACGCAGGATGTAGCCACGCCCCTCGTTGCCTGGGGTCACGCCGTCGAGGATGAGCATCAGCGCGGTACGGCTGTGGTCGGCGATGACACGGAAGCGGATATCGCCCTTATCCTCCGAGCCGTAGCGAGTGCCGGTCAGCTTCTCTGCGGTGTCGATCACCGGGCGCAGCAGGTCGGTCTCGTAGACGTTATCCACGCCCTGCAGCAGGAATGCGAGGCGCTCCACACCCATGCCGGTATCGATGTTCTTCTTCGGCAGGTTGCCCACGATGTCGAAGCTGCCGTCGGGCTTGGTTTCGCCGCGCTCGAACTCCATGAACACGAGGTTCCAGATCTCGATGAATCGGCTATCGTCCACTGCCGGGCCACCGTCCGCACCATAAGCCGGGCCACGGTCGTAGTAAATCTCGGAGCACGGCCCACACGGTCCGGGCACGCCCATGTGCCAGTAGTTATCCTCCATCCCGAGGCGCTGGATGCGCTCGGTGGGTAGACCGACAAGGTCGTGCCACAGCTGCGCAGCCTCGTCGTCGTCCTCGTAGACGGTGACCCAGAGGCGGTCCGGGTCCATTCCCAGGCCACCGTCGTCAACGGAATTGGTCAGCAGCGTCCACGCGTTCTTAATCGCGCCTTCCTTGAAGTACTGGCCGAAGGAGAAATTGCCGGCCATCTGGAAGAAGGTGTTGTGGCGGGTGGTGATGCCGACCTCGTCGATATCGAGGGTGCGCACGCACTTCTGGATGGAGGTGGCGGTGCCGAACGGCGGGGTCTCCTGGCCCAGGAAGTAGGGCTTGAAGGGGACCATACCCGCGTTGACGAAGAGCAGGTTCGGGTCGTCGAGGATCAACGACGCGCTGGGCACCTCGGTGTGACCGCTTTTCACGAAATGGTCGGTGAAGCGCTGGCGAATCTCATGCGTCTGCACGGTTGTGCTACCTCAATCTGTCTCGGGTTGTCTTGGCGGCCTGAGTGGGGCCGACCGCCTCCTGCGGGTTGCGTGCCGCGGGGAAAGCTAAAACTACAGATGGCATTCTACTTGCCCGGGCGCGACCCACGCACAATACCCCGCAGCGTGTCCAGGCGACTGTGGATCGTACGCTCGTGGCCGTGAGTGGTGGGCCGGTAGTACTCCGCTTCGACCAGGTCATCCGGCAGGTACTGCTGGCGCAGCACGCCCCGGGGATCATCGTGCGGGTACTGGTAGCCGGTAGCGTTTCCGAGGGCCTTCGCGCCGCTGTAGTGTCCGTCGCGCAGGTGGGCTGGAACGATCGCCCCCTTGCCCGCCCGGATGTCGGCGATGGCCTCGTTGATGCCAACGTAGGCGGCGTTGCTCTTCGGGGCGGTGGCCATGTGGACGGTGGCATGGGCCAGCGTGATGCGGGCCTCCGGCATACCGATGAAGCTCACCGCCTGGTGCGCCGCGACCGCGACCTGCAGGGCAGTAGGATCCGCGGTTCCGATGTCCTCAGAAGCGACGATGACTAAACGCCGGGAGATGAACCGGGGGTCCTCCCCTCCTTCGAGCATCCGCGCAAGGTAATGCAGCGCGGCATCCGGGTCGGAGCCACGCATGGACTTGATGAATGCGCTCGTGACGTCGTAGTGCTGGTCGCCGTCGCGGTCGTAGCGAGCCACTGCCTTATTCGTGGAGCGGGTGACGTCGGCGACCGTGATCGTGGGTACCTCGTCACCGTCCTGCTGTTGTTGCAGGACGTCCTCGGCGACGGCCTCGAGGTACGTCAGGCTGCGTCGAGCATCCCCGCCGGAGACCGCGGCGAGCTGGTTCAGGGCGTCGTCAGCGATCTGCACCTGGTCGGCCAAGCCCCGCTCATCGGCGATGGCGCGACGCAGCACGGATTTGATGCCTTCTTCTCCCAGAGACTTCAGCTGGACAAGCAGCGAGCGGCTGAGCAGCGGCGAGACCACGGAGAAGCTCGGGTTCTCGGTCGTGGCGGCCACCAACAGCACCGTGCGGTTCTCCACCGCCGCGAGCAAGGCGTCCTGCTGGGTTTTGGAGAAACGGTGCACCTCGTCGATGAAGAGCACGGTGCGCTCCCCGTGGAGCAGCCGACGACGGGCGTCCTCGATGACAGCCCGGACCTCCTTGACCCCGGAATTCAGGGCAGACAGAGCGACAAAGTGACGTCCGGATGCCGCCGAGATCAGCGATGCGATGGTGGTTTTGCCCGTGCCGGGTGGCCCGAACAGGATGACGGAGGAGTCGCCGCGCCCGTCAATGAGCCGCTGCAGCGGGGTCCCCGGCCCCAGCACGTGGTCCTGCCCCACCACCTCAGCCAGGCTTCGCGGCCGCATGCGGACTGCCAGCGGCGCATGCGAACCCGGGTGAAAGTATGCTTCCGCCTCCGCTGCACCGGTCCCAGACTGGTTGGGTTCGGCCTGGGTGAACAGGTCCTCCACGTCGTGCCTAGTCCTCGCGTCGCTGCGGGTGCGCGCCCAGCGGGGCCAGCGCCGCCAGGAGATTTTCTGCAAGCTCAATGACAGGTGCGAAACGCTCCTCGCCCAGCCCCGCCGTGAAGCGCAAGACGGCGTCCACGGTGGTCGCGAGATCGATGAGCTGTGCGGTCGTCAGCTTCTTCAAGTCATCGACCTCGATATCGAATTCGCGCAGGTCATTAACCTTATCGGAACCGTAATACAGGAGCGCCAGAGAGAAGAAGGCCCACGCGACCAGCGAGGCCACCAGGACCTCGTTGAAGTAGGCGTCGTCCCGGAACTCCGGCCAGTAGTGCACGACCTCTGCGCGCCAGGCATCGAGGAACTCGGCGGTCTCCTGATCGTTCAGGGCCGGGGTCGTCAGGTCCTGTGGGAAACCGGCCATGACACACGCGACGTCGAACGCAATATCGCGGAACCCTGCCCACTCGTAGTCGAGGAAGAACACGCGCTGCGCCAAGACGATGTTATCCGGCATGAGGTCGAACGGAGTGAAGGCACGAGCGGTGGCATCCGACTGTCGCTTCGCCGACAGGTTCGCCAACCGGGTGACCTCCGGGTGCATGGCGATTGAGTTGCCCTCCATCAGCTCCAGTCCGAGCGCGATGGTGTCCTCAATCTTCGGCTGCTGGTCGGCGACATCCTCAAAGTCGTAGCCATGCTTCTGGCACTGGCGGCGGAAGAGGGTGTCATAGGACTCCTCTTTACCTGCGGTAGCTACGTGCATGCGACCGAGTGACCGCCCCAGCTTCCGCAGTGCGGTGCGGCGATCCTTGGCCGGCAATTGAGTGAGCACCTCAGCGAAATTCTGGCCTTCACCAAGGTCCGAGAGGATCAGGAGGCGTTCCTCGATGTCATACGCCAGCAGCAAGGGGCCTGGCCGTGATTCCTCGGCCAGGGTGTTTGTGAACTGATAAGCCACGAGCTCGCGGAAAAGCCCGGTGCGGTCGAAGGAGATTCTCCTGCTACCGCGTGACCGGTTGGCCTCCGGGTCCCCGAGGGATGAGTGATCTTCGCCCGAGGCCTCAGGTGGTAGCTGTTTGACCACCACCGTGCGTTCCTGGAGGAAGTCATTGTGCCCGACCCGAGCGCGCAGGACCAGGGAGGATCCGTTTCCTCCGAGGTTCTCCGGGCTGCTCAGTTCCGGCGATCCGCCGAAGCGGGCGGCGAGGACTCGCTGCGCGGACTCGCCTACTGCCGCCACGGAGAGGGCTGGATTGTGTTCGGACACCTGTTTACTCATCCTCATTGCCAACGGACCGGCACCATGTGCCACCCAGCTGGTCTTTTTATCTTTTCGCGCTACTTGGAGCTGGTCTTGGCTGCGCCGGCCTGCGCCTCTGCGGCCTTCTTCGGCTTCGCGTCGATGCCGGATTCCTTACGCTGCTCCGGGGTGATCTCGCTCGGTGCATCCGTCAGTGGGTCGACACCGCCGCCGGACTTCGGGAAGGCGATGACATCGCGGATGGAGTCGAAGCCGCCCAGCAGGCTGACGATTCGGTCCCAGCCGAACGCGATGCCGCCGTGCGGCGGAGCGCCGAAGGCGAAGGCGTCGAGCAGGAAGCCGAACTTCTCGCGGGCCTCCTCCTGGGAGATTCCCATGACCTGGAACACTCGTTCCTGGACGTCCCGCTGGTGGATACGAATGGAGCCGCCACCGATCTCGTTGCCGTTGCAGACGATGTCGTAGGCGTAGGCCAGCGCGGAACCCGGATCCTGGTCGAAGGAGTCCAGGAACTCCGGCTTCGGGGAGGTGAATGCGTGGTGCACGGCAGTCCATGCGGAGTTGCCAAGAGCCACATCGCCCTCTGCGCGGGCATCTGCTGCAGGCTCGAACATCGGCGCGTCAACGACCCAGGTGAAGGCCCACTTGTTGTCGTCGATGAGCCCCAGCTTCTGGGCGATCTCGCCGCGTGCCGCGCCCAACAGGCCGCGGGAAGACTTGGTGTCGCCGGCTGCGAAGAAGATGCAGTCGCCCGGCTTCGCACCGACGTGGTCGGCAATACCAGCGCGCTCTTCGTCGGTGATGTTCTTCGCGACTGGACCGGACAGCTGGCCGTCCTCGCCCACCAGGATGTAGGCCAGGCCCTTTGCACCGCGCTGCTTGGCCCACTCCTGCCAGGCGTCGAGCTGACGGCGTGGCTGGCTGGCCCCACCATCCATGACGACGGCACCAACGTACTCGTTCTGGAACACGCGGAAGGTCGTGTCCTTGAAGAACTCGGTGCACTCAGTGATCTGGATGTCGAAGCGCAGATCCGGCTTATCGGAGCCGTAGAGGCGCATCGCGTCAGCGTAGGTCATGCGCGGGAACGGGGTCTGGACCTCGTAACCGGCGGTGGACCACACCTCGGTGAGGATCTGCTCGGCCAGGGCGATGACGTCCTCCTGGTCGACGAAGCTCATCTCGACGTCCAGCTGGGTGAACTCCGGCTGGCGGTCGGCGCGGAAGTCCTCGTCCCGGTAGCAGCGGGCAATCTGGTAGTACCGCTCCATGCCGGCGACCATGAGCAGCTGCTTGAACAGCTGCGGGGACTGCGGCAGAGCGTAGAAGGTGCCTGGCTTCAGGCGTGCCGGAACCAGGAAGTCACGTGCGCCCTCCGGGGTGGAACGGGTCAGCGTCGGGGTCTCGATCTCCGTGAAATCGTGGCGCTCGAGAACCTTGCGAGCCGCAGCGTTGGCCTTGGAGCGCAAGCGGAGTGCGTCGCCCTGGGAGGCGCGGCGCAGATCCAGGTAACGGTACTTCAGGCGGGTCTCCTCGCCGACCTCGCCGGCGGAGGACGGGTCGTCGATCTGGAACGGCAGCGCGGCGGACTCGTTGAGTACCTCGAGCTCGCTGACGTTGACCTCGACGGCGCCGGACGGCAGGTTCGGGTTCTCGGAACCCTCCGGACGGGCCTCCACGCGACCGCGGACGCGGACACAGTACTCGCTGCGCAGCGCGTGGGCGCGCTCGGCGACCTCGGACTCGCGGAACACGACCTGTGCGACGCCGGAACGGTCGCGCAGGTCGATGAAGATCACGCCACCGTGGTCTCGGCGACGGCCTACCCAGCCGGTGAGGGTGACCTCCGAGTCGATGTCTCCTGGGCGAAGTTCGCCTGCTAGATGGGTTCGCAGCACGTCGCTTATCCTTCCGATGCTTTCAATCTTTGAAAAAGGTGTCGAATTCAACCCTTCAGCTTAGTCCATCAACAAGTGTGGCAAACTTTAGGGCGTGACCTTCAATCAAAATCTAGGCGACTCCTCCGGCCGCGCCCAAGGTGGCGGCAATTCCGGGGGCTCCAACTTCGGCGGCGGAAACCGTGGCGGCGGCAACTTCCTCATCAACATGTTGGTGAGTCAGGTGGGCGCTCGTTTCGGGCTGCCCGGCATCATCATCGCCGGCTTGGTGATCTTCTTCCTCAACAGCGGCGGCGGAATCCCAGGCATTGGCGGCGGCGGTGCCAACAATGTGCAGGGCCCGCAGACCGACTCGGATGCGCTCGCGCACTGCAAGACGTACGAGGACGCCAACGAGCACGACGACTGCCGCATCCAGGCCACCGCGACGGTTCTGGACGACTTCTGGGGCGAGGCGCTCCCCCAGGAGGCGAATATTGAGTACACCAAGCCGGGGCTCTTCATCGGCTCTGGTCAGTTGAACACCGCCTGCGGGGCGGCTGATGCCTCCCAGTCCGGACCGTTCTACTGCCCGGGCGATGAGACCGCCTACTTCGCGACGCCATTCTTTAAGCAGCTGCGGCAGATGGGTGGCTCCGATGGCCCGTTCGCCCAGATGTATGTTGTCGCCCACGAGTTCGGCCACCACATTCAACACCTAGAGGGCAACCTCGGTCTCTCCGATTACAACAACCCGGGTGAGGACTCCAACGCCGTGAAGATGGAGCTGCAGGCCGACTGCTACGCGGGTCTGTGGGCTAGCCAGGCGGATAAGGGGCCGGACGCCATGCTTGACCCGATCACGCAGGACCAGGTGGATCAGGCCGTGAAGACTGCCCAGTCCATCGGCGATGATGCGATCCAGAAGTCTGCCGGTCGCTCGGTCAACCCGGAGAAGTGGACTCACGGCTCCTCCCAGCAGCGCGTGGACGCATTCCTGCGCGGCTACCAGGGCGGAACAATGGCCAGCTGCGAGGCGAACTTCCGCCGCTAAGCGCCATCAGCTTGGGCGCACGCCATCGGCTAAGGCCCTCCAGTAGTGCTTCGCTCCGGGCGGCCGAAGAACCCACGGCAACGAAAACGGCACTGTGCGAGAAAGCACAGTGCCGTTCATTTTGGCCGAAAGCCCCTCGTGGTGATCCGAGGACTACGCCAGCTGCTGACGGATGTGGGTGGTCAGGTCCGCCACTGCGACGTCGTGCTGCTCCCCGAGCTGCAGGTCCTTCACTGCCACGGTGCCGGCCTCGAGCTCCTGGTCGCCGATGACGACGGCGAGTTGAGCATTCGCCCGGTTGGCTGCCTTCATCGCCCCCTTGAGCCCACGATTGCCGTAAGCCATGTCCGCAGCAACGCCCGCCGCGCGCAGCTCGTTGATCAGGCCAACCATGTGGCGTTTCGCGGCATCGCCCATCGGGATGCCAAACACGTCCACGCGGCGACCGGTCGAGGCGGTCTTGCCCTCCGCTTCGAGCGCCAGCAGGGCTCGGTCCACGCCGAGGCCGAAGCCGATGCCGGAGAGATCCTGGCCGCCGAGCTGAGCCATCAGGCCGTCGTAGCGACCGCCACCACCGATTCCGGACTGAGCCCCGAGGCCGTCGTGAACGAACTCGAAACAGGTCTTGGTGTAGTAATCCAGCCCCCGGACCATGCGCGGGTTGACCGTGTACGCCACTCCCATGTCCTCCAGCAGGCCGGTGACGGTCTCGAAGTGCTCTCGGGAGGAATCGGAGAGGTGGTCCTTCATCAGCGGCGCGTCTTGCAACATCTCCTGCATCTGCGGGCGCTTATCGTCCAGCACACGCAGCGGGTTGAGCTCCGCGCGGCGCTGGGTCTCCTCATCCAGCGGCAGCGTGGCCAGGAACTCCTGAAGCTTCGCGCGATATGCCGGGCGATCGGTGCTATCCCCCAGGCTCGTCAACTCGAGGCGGAAGCCGTCCAGCCCGATGGAGCGGAAGCAGCGGTCTGCCAGGGCGATGACCTCGGCATCCAGCGCCGGGTCGTCCACCCCGATGGCCTCCACACCGACCTGCTGGAGCTGACGGAAACGGCCGGCCTGCGGGCGCTCGTAGCGGAAAAACGGACCGTGGTAGGCAAGCTTGGCTGGCAGCTGACCCCGGTCCAGATTGTGCTGAATCACCGCACGCATCACGCCAGCGGTGCCCTCCGGGCGCAGCGTCACCGAGCGACCACCCCGGTCAGCGAAGGTATACATTTCCTTGCTCACCACATCGGTGGACTCCCCCACACCGCGGGCGAACAGCGAGGTGTCCTCGAACACGGGCAGCTCGATGTGCTCGTAACCGGCGTTGTGGGCGGCGTCGAGAAACGCGGTGCGCACCGCCAGGAATTCGCTGGACTGCGGCGGCACGTAGTCCGGAATGCCCTTCGGGGCGTGCAGCGGCTGGAACTTCTTTTCACCTGAGTTAGTCACGCCACCAGATCTTAGTGGCTGGCCCGCCGCGGGCGTAGCACTACCCCACCTCGTGCAAGAAGGGGTTGGTCTTCTTTTCCTGACCGATCGTTGTCTGCGGACCGTGACCGGGCAGGACGACGTCGTCGTCATCGAACTCGGCGGACAGGCGCTTCAGGGAGAGCGTCATATCAGCTGGGTCCGAACCAGGCAGGTCCGTCCGTCCCACGCCGCCGTTGAAGAGGACGTCCCCGCCCAGGATCAGCCCCGGCATGCGGAACATGACGGATCCGGGCGAATGCCCCGGCATGTGGTGGACGGTAAAGGTTTGACCACCGATGCTGATCTCATCGCCGAGGTTCCGGATATCCTCCGGGACCCGCATGTTCTCCGTGTCGAAGATGCGTGCAAAGTCGAGGACGTTGGTGTACATGCCCGGGTTCTCGAGCATCGAACGGTCATATTCGTGGACGTGCACGGGCACCCCGAACTCCGCGGCATCTCGCATGTGGTCGATGTGGCCATGGGTCAGCACGATCGACTCCACATAGAAGTTGTGCTCGCTCGCGGCACTGCTAATCACCTCGTGGGCTCCGTGCCCCGGATCCACCACTGTGGCGGGCCTGCGCCCCTGCTCGTCAAGTGCTGCGGATTCGTCCGCATTGATCAGCACGTAGCAATTGGTCTGGAAGGCGCCCGCTGGAAAGCCCAGCAGCTCGAAGGTGGGTGCGGGCGCCCCTGCACCGGTGTTCTCGGAGTTCTTCATGCCCCCATCGTGTCAGAAAATTGTTTTCTTAGGGCATAATGGGAAAGGTTACGCAGGCCCGCGGCCCCACAGCCAGGCTCTGCGCGAATCGTCCATGATCACGCTGAAGATGATCACGCAGGAAGAAAGGCACCGGTTCAACACGTGAGTGAGAACACTGGGCGCAAGATGCCCAACGCGCAGCGCCGCGACGAGGCGCTGGATAACCTCGACAAGGCGATTAAAGGCCGCGAGCGCAAGGCTAAGCTCGCGCCGCTCGGCGTGATGGTGACCACCGTCGTGGTCCTGGCCGCGATCGTGGGCGGCATCTACTTCGCCAGCACCTACACGGGCTCCGATGACTCGGAGGATCAGACCGAAACCCAGGCTCAGGACGAGCAGCAGTACCCGCCGCTGCCAGACGGCCCGATGAAGGCCTACCCGAAGCAGGTCAGCTGCGAGTACGAGGATGAGGGCGGCGCGGCCAAGCAGGTCGATAAGCCGGGCACCGAGAACATCCCGACCGATGGCCTGGTGAAGGTGAACCTGAAGACCACCGCCGGCGAGATTCCCATCGAGCTGGACCGCGGCACCTCCCCGTGCTCGGTGAACAGCTTCGAGTCGCTGGCCAAGCAGAACTACTTCGATAACACGGTCTGCCACCGCCACGTGAAGTCCGATCAGATGGGCATCCTGCAGTGCGGCGACCCGACCGGCAAGGGCACGGGCGGACCGGGCTACAAGTTCGGCGACGAATTCCCACTCAACGGTGTGGCCGAGGGCGAGAGCCAGTCCCCGCTGACCTACCCGCGCGGCACCCTGGCAATGGCTAACTCCGGCCCGGACACCAATGGCTCCCAGTTCTTCCTCGTCACGAAGGACACCACGCTGCCACCGGCGTACAACGTCTTCGGCAAGATCAGCGACGAGGGCCTGGCCACCCTGGACAAGATCTACGACGCCGCCCCAGAGGGCGACGGCAAGCCGGCTGATGAGGTCAAGATCGAAAAGGCCACCGTCAGCTAGATCCCTACTCCAGCTGCGCAAAGCCCGGGTACCCCGCATGGGTGCCCGGGCTTCGTCGTTGCTCCTGCCCCGACGGGGGTTGGCTGGGTCCTAGCCGCCCGTGGTGACTCGGTAGACGTCGAACACACCCTCGATGTTGCGCAGCTGCCCCATCAGGTAGCCCAGCTGCTTAGTATCGGAGACCTCGAAGGTGAAACGGATCATCGCCACCCGGTCCTCCGAGGTGCGCGAGCTCGTCGCGATGATCGGCACCTTCTGCTCGCTAACCACGCGGGTGACCTCGGAGAGCAGGCCGTTGCGGTCCAGACCCTCGATCTGGATCGTCACGAGGAACACGGCGTTCTGGAAACTCTGCGCCCAGCCCACCTCGATGATTCTTTCCTGGTCCTGGTGCAGCTTCGGAGCGTTGGTGCAGTCTGTGCGGTGCACCGAGACTCCGCCACCCTTGGTGATGAAGCCGAAGATCGCATCGCCCGGCACCGGGGTGCAGCACTTCGCCAGCTTCGCGGAGAAGTCCGCCTCCCCCTGCACGAGGATGCCGGAGCCGTCGCCACGGCCCTCCTGCGGGGTGTTCGCGATCCGGCTCGCCGGGTGGACGGGAACCTCGTTGGGCAGCATCGGGGGCGCATCGTCCTCGCCAGCGAGCTGGTCCATAAGCTGGTTGACGACGTGCCCGGCGGTGACCTCGTGGCGGCCGATGGCAGCGTACAGGGCGTCGACGTCGTCGTACCCCAGGTCGGCTGCCAGGGCACGGACTGACTCGGGGGTGAACAGGCGCTGGACCGGCACGCCATTACGCTGCACCTCCGCGGCGAGCGCGTCACGTCCGACCTCGACAGCCTCACCGCGGCGCTCCTTGGCAAACCACTGCTTGATGCGGGCCCTGGCTCGGGGCACAACGACGAAGTTCAGCCAGTCCTTGCTGGGGCCCGCCGACTGGTCCTTGGAGGTAAAGATCTCTACCTTGTCGCCGGTCTGCAGCTTGCTTTCCAGCGCAACCAAACGTCCATTGACCTTCGCACCGATGCAGCGGTGCCCGACCTCGGTGTGGACGGAGTAGGCGAAGTCCACGGGGGTTGCTCCAGCTGGCAGCGTGATGGCGTCGCCCTTGGGGGTGAACACAAAGATCTCGTCGGTGGAGAGGTCGTAGCGCAGCGAATCCAGGAACTCATTCGGATCCGCAGCCTCCTTCTGCCAGTCCAACAGTTGGCGCATCCACGCCATCTGGTCCAGGTCCTCGCTGGTTCCACTGTGGGTGCCGCGGGTCTCCTTGTAGCGCCAGTGCGCGGCAATGCCGTATTCGGCGTTGCGGTGCATCTCCAGAGTGCGGATCTGGATCTCCAGCGGCTTCGCGTCCGGGCCAAGCACGGTGGTGTGCAGGGACTTGTAGACGCCGAAACGCGGCGAGCTGATGTAGTCCTTAAAACGGCCGGGCATGGGCTGGTACAAGGCGTGGACCGCGCCAACGGCGGCGTAGCAGTCGCGGACGGTTTCCACCAGGATTCGGATTCCCACCAGGTCGAAAATCTCGTCAAAGTCGCGGCCGCGGACGATCATCTTCTGGTAGATCGACCAGTAGTGCTTCGGCCTGCCCACGACCTCGGCGTTGATGCCGGTGTCCTGCATCGCGGACTCGATTTCATCCTTGACGCGGGCGATGTACTGGTCGCGCTTGGGGGCTCGGTCCGCGACGATGCGGACGATCTCCTCGTACTTGCGCGGATACAGGATCGCAAAGGCGAGGTCCTCCAGCTCCCACTTGACGGTCGCCATCCCCAGCCGGTGCGCCAGTGGTGCGATGACCTCCAGCGTTTCGCGAGCCTTCTTCGCCTGCTTCTCCGGCGGCAAGAAGCGCATGGTCCGCATGTTGTGCAGCCGGTCGCAGACCTTGATGACCAGCACGCGGGGGTCGTGCGACATCGCCACGATCATCTTTCGGACGGTCTCGGCCTCCGCTGCGGAACCGAGCGCCACCTTGTCCAGCTTGGTGACACCGTCCACGAGGCGCGCAACCTCCTCGCCGAAATCAGCGGTGAGCTCCTCGAGTGAATAGTCGGTGTCCTCGACGGTGTCGTGCAGGAGTGCTGCCACCAGCGTGGTGGTGTCCATGCCGATCTCCGCAGCGATGGTCGCCACGGCGAGCGGGTGGGTAATGTACGGCTCGCCCGACTTGCGCATCACGCCGTCGTGAAGTCGCTCCGCGGTGTCATACGCCCGGTTGAGAACCTCGAGGTTCGCCTTCGGATGGAACTTCCGGTGCACCACGATGAGTGGTGCCAGCACAGGGTTCACCTTCGGGCGGGCGGTCCCCGTCAGGGTGCGCGCGATGCGCGCCGCCATCCACAGCGAACCCTTTTCGTTACTCATGATCGGTTCCTACGACATACAACGGGATATCAGGGAAGCGCTGTCGACCGTCCAGCGCTTGTACCTCAAGTACTACCCCAAGGCCACAGACCGTCGCACCAGCTTTGTCAAGCAAGCTGCGAGCGGCCTGGAGGGTGCCCCCGGTCGCCAGGACGTCGTCGAGCAGCAGTACCCGGCGGCCCCGCAGGTCCAGGCCGTCGGCTGGGATCTCGAGCGTGGCGGTGCCGTACTCCAACAGGTAGTTGGCCTGGTGAACCGGCGGCGGTAGTTTTCCACCCTTGCGCACCGCGAGGATGCCGAGACCCAGCTCGTAAGCCACGGCGCTGCCAAGCAAGAAGCCACGCGCGTCGAGCCCTGCGATCAGGTCGGGTTTCATCTCTCGAGCAGCATCAGCCAAGGAGCAAACGACAGCGCGGAAGGACTCCGCGTCGGCCAGAGCCGGCGTGAGATCCTCGAAAACGATGCCCTCGACGGGGAAGCCCGGAACAATCCGAATGTGATCAGCGAGCAGCTTTTGGGCGTACTTCTGGCGTTCGATCGCGCTCGGGTCGGAGAGGGTGAACTCTGATGCCTGGGTCATGGTTTTCGACTAATCCTTTAAGACTTCTTGGTGGGGGTGTTCGTGGGGCTGGTGGTTTCGGGGATGTGGTCTAGCTCGACCCACCGGTCCATGTTCCAGCTGAGCCCCACATTGCCCGGGTTATCCACCACGTTATCCACGTTTTTCAGGGTTGCGATGGCCCGTGGCTCGGTGGTCAGCGGAATCGTCCACATCGCTTGCTGCAGTTCCTTCTCCGCGCGGAGGATCTCCGGCAGCAGCGATGACTGGTTGGCTTTGCTGATCCCGTTGCGTCCGAACCCGCTCAGGGTCGACAGGAGCGCGTCGTAGTCCTCCCCCAAGGTTCCATAGTTCGCGGCGGTCAGCGGCACCGCTTCTACGGTGATCCCGGCCTCCGCGCAGCTGTTCTTGATGCTCTCAACCTGCTTGGCGTACCGCTGACGCTCCTTCAGATAGCCGATGCGCACGGTAGCTCCCTCGAGAGTCCCTTTCGCCGCCGGGATATCCCGGTTCATGTGGGCCCCGGAAAGTGCGCGCAAGCGGGGGTGCGTCGGCGCAGATGGTTGCACAACACGCAAACCGGTGGCTGTCACACGGTTGCGGGAAAACTCCGACACGGTCTTCACGAGGGCCTTGCGGTCGATACAGGCGCTGAAGGCGTGCCGGGCGCCTTCGTCGGCGAAGATTCCGGTGTCGGTGAGGCTGAGGGTGTCTAAACGGTCGCTGGGCTGGCGGCTAATCGAGAACTTCTCGGACGCGATGCCGGCGGCGGCGAAATCCGTCTTTACGGGTGCATCGAGCACCGAAATCTGGTGGTCCTCGGCGAGCTTCGGTAGGTCTGCTTCCGGGCCCCACACGTAGATCGGCACCTGCGCGGGGCTATCCCCCGCCCATTCCGGGTTCTCCCGGAGCACCAACTGGCCTTGCTCCCCCTTCTCAGCGATTCGGTATGGGCCGAATGTCGGGACTGAGGCGGGGTCCGTCTTGGCGATATCGAAGAGTTCTTGCCAGGCCTTGCCGAGGCGAGCCAGGTCCTCCTCTACCCCAGATTCGGTGGCTGCGGTGACTGATTCCACCTCGGCCCTCTTGGTGACGCTGTGGGCAGGAAGTACGGTTCCCGCGCTGAAAAGTTCGCGGTACCGCTGGCCGAACCCCGGTTTGAACACCACCCGGAAGCGGTCGGCCCCCGGGGCGCAGTAGAGTTCGGCGACCTGGTGATAGATCGGCAAATCGGAGGCGAAAAGATCGGCACGCTCGCTGGCCAGTTTTGTCAGCTGGAAGTCATCACACACGACCTTGTGCCCATCGGAGTACTTTGCCTTCGGGTTGATCTTGTAGTCGACGACTTCCTGGTGCTTCTCGCTCGGTGTGACCTCGACCAGGTCCCGGTTGGGCAGCATTTGGCCCTCCGGTCCAGCGAGGAAGGCACCTGGGTACAGGCGCGCGGAAAGCTTCGCCGCGTCAGTGGCCACGCCGACAGCCGAACCGGCGTTGGTGGTGACCGGGGTGGTTGGAAGCTGGTAGCCGAACTGTGGTTCGGCGCGGCCCAACCCGCCGCCATCGCTAGAGCAGCCGGCCAGCAAGGCACCTACGGCGAGGGCCGCTACTCCCACACGGAATCCGCGATGCTTGAACACTTCACACCTCCTTGAGCGTCCGCTGGGATTCACCACCATGCGAACGCTCCCCAGGGCCTCCCCCGAGTCTTTGAGCTTTCGCCAGCTACATTCCAGGTCGCCAGGATACCCCGCTGGTATCCGGGCCCGTGGCATCCGGTTGCTGATCACGCCGGGTCCGAAGCCCAGCGTTCGGGCTCACGACGGTGCGGGTTCCCGCACAGGGCGCATCCTCGGCGTCGTCAACCGGTTCTTCGCCAGCAGCGGCCCGTTCGCGCGCCTTGCGAACCTGCTCGTCGTGCTCTTGGTACTTCTTCTGGCGCATTTTCAGGCTCACCAGCATGGGGGCAGCGAAGAAGATGGAGTTGAAGGTACCGCAGATCACACCGAGGAACTGCACGAGCGCGAGGTCCTTGAGGGTGCCCACGCCCATGAGCCACACGGCGATAACGAGCAGCGCGGCGATCGGCACCAGCGAGAAAATGGAGGTGTTGATGGAGCGCATCACCGTCTGGTTGATCGCGAGGTTGACCTGCTCCCCATATGTCGCGCGGTTCGAGTCAAATAGTCCCGCAGTGTTCTCCTGCACCTTGTCGAACACGACGACGGTGTCATAGAGCGAGTAGGCCAGGATCGTCAGCAGGCCGATAACCGTCGCCGGCGAGACGTCGAGTCCCAGGAGGGCGTACAACCCCGAGACGATGGTGAGGTCGATGAGCACACCGATGATCGCGGAGATCGCCATATCGCGCTCCATACGCAGCCCGATGTAGGCGAAGACGGCGAGCACGAACACGCCGAGTGCGAGCAGCATGCGCTCGGTGATGGACGAGCCCCAGGACTCGGAAACCGTGGAGTCATTCACGGCGTCCTCGGAGGGCTGCCCCTGAGCATTCACGGGCTTGAACTCTTCGAAGAGGGCAGTCCGGGCCTGGCGGATCTGCTCTTCGCTGAGCCGCTGGGAGTTGATCTCGATGACCCGAGAGTCTCCCGAACCGACGGTCTGAACCGCATTGGGCTCAACGCCCGTGGCCTCGGTGAAAACGCGCTCAACGTCATCCTGCTGAACGCTTGCGGTCGGCGGCATGCTGATACGCGTACCGCCCTCGAAATCGATGCCGAGGTTAAAGCCCCGGAAGCCGATTGTCGCGATGCACACGACGAAGATGGCAATAAGAATCTGGTACGAGAGGCGCCGCTTCGCCACGAATGGGAAGTTGCCGGTGCCGTTGTACATCTGGCTCAACCAGGAGCCCTTGTCCTGTTCCTTCTGCTGCGCAGTGTTCACGCTGCTCATGGCGGTGTCCGTGCTGCTCATCGGGTCTCCTCCTCGGTCGAGCTGCTCTCTGTGGAGCCACTCGAGGTTTTAATGTCCGCCGTAGCGGCAGCGAACTGTGGTCGGGTCGGCGAGTAGCCACGGGACTCCGCAAGGCGGAATGCCGGGCCCAGACCGTTGACCTTGCGGTTGGCGCTGAAAGGCTTGCGGGACAACATGATCGTCAGAGGCGCGGTCAGCAGGAAGGCGACCAGGACGTCGACGATGGTAGTGAGCCCCAACGTGAACGCGAAGCCCTTGACGTCGCCGATGGCGAGGAAGTAAAGGATCACCGCTGCAATGAGGGACACGAAGTTACCGGTGACGATCGTCCCGCGAGCCCGATCCCACGCGCGAGGCACGGCGGAACGGAAGGTCGAGCCACCGAGGATCTCGTCCTTGATGCGCTCGAAGTAGACCACGAAGGAGTCAGCGGTGGTGCCGATACCGATGATCAGACCAGCAATGCCGGCCAGGTCCAGGCTGTAACCGATCCAGCGACCCAGCAGAACGAGGAGACCGAAGACCGTCGCCACGCTGGCCACCAGCGAGACGATCGCGATCACGCCGAGTCCGCGGTAGTACCAGAGTGCGTACAGGGCGGCGAGCACGAGCCCCACGAGCCCGGCGATCAACCCAGCGCGCAGGGAAGCCTCGCCCATGGTTGGCGAGATCGTCGTCGCGGTGCCACCCGGCTCGCCGTTCTCGCCGACGAAGCTCAGCGGCAGCGCACCGTAGCGCAGGTTGTTGGCGAGGTCTTGGGCTTCCTTCTCGGTGAACTGGCCCGTGATCTGGGAAACCTCGCCTGGCGGGGTTGCGCCCTGAATTTGCGGGGCGGAGATGACCTGGGAGTCCAGGGTGATGGCGACCTGCTGGTTCATCATGTCCTGGCCGAGCTTGTACCAGGTCTCGCCACCCGGGGTGTCCTTGCCGGTCTTGAAACGGAACGTGATGGCCATCTGTGCGGACTGGGCGTCGAAACCACCGGTGATGGTGGAATTCGTATCGATCATGTCACCGGTCAGGCGGCGGGGCTTGTCCTTGTTCTCATCTCCAATCAGCACCGGGGCAGGCCCCAGCACCATCGGTCCCTGCGGCGAACAGGTCACCAGCGGCTTGGCAGGATCGTCGGCACCAGAGAGCGGATCCGGTCCGGAGCAGTCGAGCAGACCTGCTGCTGCGGATTGCGTGTCCGGGTCCTCGGACTGGCGGTCCTTCAGCAGGATCTGAACCTGCGTGTCCCGGCGCTTTTGCTCCTCGACGGAGTTCTTCGGCTCCGCTGGTTCCTTGGCGGTCACCGTCAGCTTGTCCGGGAGCCCCGGAGCGTTCTGTTCCTTCATGGCCTTGAGGAGATCGTTCATCTTCTCCTGAGTGGCCTTCTTCTCCACGATGCCCGCCTCAACCCACCGGTTGGCCATGTCCTTGTAGACCTCTGCGAACTTCGGGGTCGTCGGCTGTGGCTGGGAGTTCGGGCGGAACAGCAGCTGGGAGGTCTGCCCCAGGGCACGAGCCTCACTGGCGTCCTCGCCCGGGACTGTGATCACGAGGTTATCGCCGTCGGTGACGACCTCGGCGCCGGAAACACCCATGCCGTTGACGCGGGACTCCAGGATGCGGCGTGCCTGCTGCAGCTGGTCGGTGGTCGGGCGTTCGCCCTGCGGGGCGAGGGTAACTCGCGTGCCGCCCTGCAGGTCGATGCCGAGTTTTGGCGTAGCGGACTTATCGCCGGTGGTGAAGACAAGTCCGTAAACGGCGAGGAAAATAACGAAGAAGACGAGCAGCGAGCGCTTCAACCACTTCTTTTGCGTGGGCTTCTGCTGCCGAGTTCGCGCTGTGGCCACAGTTGGGCTCCTGAGCTGTTAATCGGGATTAAATGAAAAGCTGGGAAAATATCTTAGTGCCTGCTGGAGACACAAAACATCTGGCATCCGGATTCCTGTCTCCGGTCACCAGATGTCCAAGTCCGGGTGGGGTCTGCGTGCGCGTCCAGCGGGTCGCGCACCGCCACCAATTAGTTGCGGGACTCGCCGCCGGCGTTGGTACCACCGTCGACGTCGAAATCCGTGTTCTGGACGTCACCGTCCACCGTCTCGGCCGGGCTATCCGGACGGTTGCTCAGCTGCTCTTCCTGCTGCGAGCCAGGTTCCACGGAGGTCACGGCCTGCAGGACGGCGGCGCGGTCCCAGGTGGTCACCACCGCGGGGCTGATCTCCAGGTCAATCGAGGTGTCACCCACATGCGCCACACGGCCCTGGATGCCCGAGGTCATCTGGACGACCATGCCCGGCTGGAGGGAATCCTGGAATTCGCGGATCTGCTTCATGCGCTGGTTCTGCTTGCGGATCTGCAGCAGCGGCAAGGCGATGAACACGACAACGATCAGGATGAGTATTAAAGAATTCATAGTTTTTAGTGTCTCACATTCTTAGGTTTTTGCACGTAGCCACTACCGTTCCCGCCTCGGGGCCTCGCCGCCCGGGTCCTCGACGCTCTAGGCGTCGCGCTAGGCGCGCGCCCGGCGGCGGTCCGCTCCAAGCGGCGCTAAATGCCAGGTGCGTTCTCCGGTGGTTCCAAACCGACGTGTCGCCATGCTGCCGCGGTAGCAACCCTCCCCCGCGGCGTGCGGGCCACCATGCCTGCGCGCACGAGGAATGGCTCGCAGACCTCCTCGACCGTCGAGGGCTCCTCCCCAACCGCCAGCGCAAGCGTGTTCACTCCCACCGGTCCGCCGCCGTGGCCACGCACCAGCGCCTCCAACACCCCGTTGTCGAGACGGTCGAGCCCCATCTCGTCGACGTCGAAGACCACGAGCGCCTGCCGGGCAATGTCCACGGTGATCTGGCCGTCGGCCTGCACGTCGGCATAATCCCGCACGCGGCGGAGTAGCCGGTTGGCGATACGCGGCGTGCCCCGCGAGCGGGAGGCGATTTCGGTGGCAGCGTCGTGATCGATTTCTACGCCGAGGATGCCGGCGGCGCGGGAGACCACCCGGGTGAGCTCGGGAGTGTCGTAGAACTCCATCTGAGCGGTGAAACCGAAGCGGTCACGGAGCGGGCCCGTGAGCATGCCCGCCCGAGTCGTCGCGCCAACAAGGGTGAATGGGGCAATCTCGATGGGGATCGACGTTGCTCCGGGCCCCTTACCGACGATGACGTCGATGCGGAAGTCCTCCATCGCCATGTAGAGCATCTCTTCGGCGGGGCGCGCCATTCGGTGGATCTCGTCGATGAAGAGCACGTCGCCCTCCATGAGGTTCGACAACATGGCAGCCAGGTCCCCTGCCCGCTCGAGTGCCGGGCCCGAGGTCATGCGCAGTGAGGAACCGAGCTCCTGGGCGATGATCATCGCCATCGTCGTCTTACCTAGCCCCGGCGGGCCCGCAAGGAGCACGTGGTCGGGCGCAACACCACGGCTGCGGGCACCGCCAAGCACGAGCTCAAGCTGCTGGCGCACCTTCGGCTGGCCGATGAACTCCGTCAGGCTCTTCGGGCGCAGCGAGCTATCGAACTCGGTATCCCCGGGGATCTGTGCACCGGAGAGCTCGCTATTCGGCGCTTGCCCGGCAGGCTGATTGCCGGGCTCAGGGCGCGGAGTAGGCAGCGACGAACCCGGCAATTCGAATTCGGTGCGTTCGATGTCTGACATTGGTGCGTCCTTTGCCTACGTGGTCTGCTGCTGTGAATCCTAGGTGTTGTGTGGCCCGCGCGCGATTAACGCTTGTGGCCACTCAACCGCTGCAGGGCCTCACGCAGCACTGCCGAAGGGTCGGCAGTTCCGTTCTGCTCCTCAAGAATCTTCTTCACAGCCGTAGCAGCCTTGGATTCGGTGAAGCCGAGGCCGACGAGCGCCTCCACGACCTGCGACTGCAACGCCGTGTCGGTGCCGTTCGCTGCGATATCTCCAAGGGTTGCCTGGTCGCTCGTAGCTTCCGGAGCCGGAAACTTGCCCTTGAGATCCACGGCCATTCGCTCGGCCAGCCGCTTGCCCACCCCAGGAGCCTGCTGCAGGGTCTTGATATCCCCCTCCTCGACAGCCCGAGCGATGTCCGCGGGCTGCAGCACGCTCATCACCCCCATAGCGAGGCGCGCGCCCACGCCAGAGACCTTCTGCAGGATCCCGAAAGTCTCGCGCTGTTCGGGGGTCGAAAAAGCATAGAGCGTATGCGCATCGTCCCGCACCACGAGGCTGGTGAGGACGAAAGCCGGCTCGCCGCGATGCAACGTAGCGAGGGTATCGCCGGTGGCGAGGCAGCGGTATCCCACCCCGGCGCATTCGATCACTACATAATCCAGACCCTTATCGATCACGTCGCCGCGCAGCGAGGAAATCATGTCGAACTCATCATCCTTCTGTTGTGTTTTCTACCCCAGGCGCCTCAGGCGCGCAGGAATTGATTCATCGGTCCCCGCCAGCAGTGGCAGACCGCCAGTGCGAGCGCATCGGCGGCATCCGCGGGCTTGGGGGCCTCTGAGAGCCCCAGAATGCGGGTGATCATCTTGGTCATCTGAGCCTTATCGGCCCGGCCATTGCCGCTGATCGCTTTCTTCACCTCGCTCGGCGTGTAGCTCTCCACGGCCAATCCGTGCTCCGCCGCGGCGAGCATCAACACCCCGGAGGCATGAGCCGTATTCATGACTGTCGAGACGTTTGAGCGTTCGAAAACCCGCTCGATCGCGACCACGTCCGGGGAGTAATCAGCGATCCACTCACTCACGGCGCGGTATAGCCGCTGGAGTCGCTGCTCCAGCGGGACATGGGACTCGGTGCGAACCACTCCGACAGCGACGGGGAACACTGCGCGGCCTTGGCCGGCTTGCACGACGGAGAGCCCACAGCGGGTCAGACCAGGGTCGATTCCCATGACGCGCTTGCCCACCATCGATTCGGTCCGCCGAAATCCAGTGGGCGACCCCCACCCTCCCGGCGACCGGGAGGCGCGGCCGAGGGCACCCTGATCCGACTCTCCGGGTGCCCCATCCGGCACTGCATTAGACCTCGCACTCATGATAGATACCGAATATAGCACACATGATCGAAATCAACGTCGGCTCGTAGCAACCCGTCATGCGGCCGGGCAGCCAACCCAGCCCAATGGGCGGGTAGGCACGTACCGCCCCGTAGGTAGGCCGATTAGTCCTCGGCGAGTTCGGCCGCAACCTCGTCGGAGACGGACATGTTGGTGTAGATCTCCTGAACATCGTCGACGTCGTCGAGAGCATCGATGAGGTTAGCGACCTTGCGGGCCAACTCCGCGTCCGCAGGAACCTCCAGATTCGAGCGGTACACCTGCTCGACGGAGTCGTACTCGATCTCCGCTTCCTTCAGTGCCTCGCGGACGGCCATGAGGTCCGAGATATCGCAGAGCACCTCGAACTGCTCGCCGTGGTCCTTGACTTCCTCGGCACCGGCATCAAGGACAGCCAGCAGCAGGTCGTCCTCGGTCAGCTCCCCCTTGTCGAGAAGGGCCTGCCCCTTGCGCTCGAACTGGTAGGACACGGAGCCGGCGTCCGCCATGTTGCCACCGTTCTTCGTCATCGCGGTGCGGACGTCGGTGGCCGCACGGTTGCGGTTATCGGTCAGGCACTCAATGAGCATCGCGACCCCGCCCGGGCCGTAGCCCTCATACATGATGGTCTCCCAGTCGGAGCCACCAGCTTCCTCGCCGGAGCCACGCTTGCGGGCACGCTCGATGTTGTCATTGGGAACAGAGGACTTCTTGGCCTTGGTGATGGCGTCCTGGAGCGTCGGGTTGGCGTCGGGGTCGCCGCCACCCATGCGCGCCGCAACCTCAATATTCTTTACCAGTCGGGCGAATTCCTTGCCACGCTTGGCGTCGATTGCTGCCTTCTTACGCTTCGTGGTCTCCCACTTTGAATGGCCTGCCATCGTCCTCTTCCTACTAGCCGAATAATTCCTTTAAACTGCGGTGCAGTTTTTCGCGTTTACCAGCTTACTACGCGCCTCCGGCGGGTTTTCTTTAGAACCACTGGTCCGCGCGTCCCAAGAAGGCCTTAACACGTTCCTCGTCGTGGGTAGTTGTTCGGGAAGGTGCGTTTCTTGGACGCAAAAACCGCCGTGCTGCTCGGCACGGCGGTTCTGCTGCTGCATCGAAGCTGCAACCCCACGTGGTAAAGGTGCGGGGTCGAGTGTTACTTCCCTTCGAAGCTCTTGAGTGGGACAGCCGGGCGGTCGCCCACGATCTTTCGGGTCAGCCCCTCCTGGGTCACGACGGCGACCAATTCCCCGGCCTGGTTGAAGATGCGGCCGTGGGTAATGGCACGCCCCGCGTGCGCCGATGGGCTGACCTGGTCGTAGAGCAGCCATTCATCGGCACGGAACGGTCGCAGGAACCACATCGCGTGGTCGAGTGAGGCCTCCTGGTACTGCTCGCCCCGGTGTGGGACAAGAGCGGAGGACAACAGAGTCATGTCAGACATATAGGCCAGCGTGCACACGTGGAAAGTCTCGTCGTCCGGGAGCTTGGCCTTCGACTTGAACCAAACAACCTGCTGGGAGGCCGCATACTTATTCGGCTCGAAGTCCCCTTCCGGGACGACCCGCAAATCCCACTCGCGCCACTCATCAAACAGCGCCTTGCGCACCGGAGGCAGCTCGTCGCGGTTGACCACGACCTCCTCCGGCGGTACCACCCGGCGCATCTCGTCGGAGTGTTCCGGCCCCTCGTCCGTACGGACGTGGAAGCTGGCCTGCATGATGAAGATCGGCTTGCCGTGCTGAACCGCCTTCACCTGGCGGGAACAGAATGACCTGCCATCCCGGATGCGTTCCACGATGTACAGCGTTGGTTCTTCAGAACGCCCGGGGGCGACGAAATATCCGTGCAGGGAATGCACCTGGTACTCCGCGCCCACGGTTCGGGTCGCAGCGACCAGGCATTGAGCAGCCACCTGCCCGCCGAACGTTCGGCTCAACGTCGAGGGAATCACGCGTCCCCGGAAGATATCCCCGTCGATCTTCTCAAGGTCAAGAACGTCGAGGATGCGGGGCCGGGCGGCGGACGAGGAGGCAACCATGGGGAATCACCAGCCGCGCTCTGCGAGGCGGTGGGACACCGGCAGCTCGTCGACGTTGATGCCGACCATGGCCTCACCCAGGCCGCGGGAGACGTCCGCGATGACCTTCGGGTCCTGGTAGTTCTGCGTTGCCTTGACGATGGCTGCGGCGCGCTGAGCAGGGTTGCCGGACTTGAAGATGCCCGAGCCGACGAACACGCCCTCAGCACCGAGGTGCATCATCATCGCCGCGTCGGCCGGGGTGGCGATACCACCGGCGGTAAACAGGGTGACTGGGAGCTTGCCGTTACGCGCAACCTCAACGACGAGCTCGTACGGTGCGGCCAGTTCCTTGGCGGCGACGTAGAGCTCATCCTCGGCCATGTTGCTCAGGCGGTTGATCTCCGCGCGGATGGTGCGCATGTGGGTCACCGCGTTGGACACATCGCCGGTGCCGGCCTCACCCTTGGAGCGGATCATGGCTGCACCTTCGTTGATGCGGCGCAGGGCCTCGCCCAGGTTGGTGGCGCCACAGACGAACGGGGTCTCGAAGTCGAACTTGTCGATGTGGTTCTTGTAGTCGGCCGGGCTCAGCACCTCGGACTCGTCGATGAAGTCCACGCCGAGTGCTTCGAGAACCTCTGCCTCGACGAAGTGGCCGATGCGGGCCTTGGCCATGACCGGGATCTCGACGGCGTCGATGATGCCAGCAATCATGTCCGGGTCGGACATGCGGGACACGCCGCCCTGTGCGCGGATGTCAGCCGGAACGCGCTCCAGTGCCATAACGGCGGAGGCTCCTGCGTCCTCGGCGATCTTGGCCTGTTCCGGGGTGACGACGTCCATGATGACGCCACCCTTCAGCTGGTCGGCAAAACCGCGCTTGACGCGCGCGGAACCGGTGGTGATGGACGCGTCCGCCGCAGCGGTCTTGGATGCCTTGCTCACGTAGTTATTCCCGTCTCTTCGTGGCTGGGCGTGTTCGCGCTTCCTCGCCTCAGCCCTCGGGTTGACCTTGCGGTGCCCCTCGGGAGCGCGGCTTTAAGGACGCCAACACGTTCCAGCTCGTTGGTGTTTTAGGCCACTAGTCTAACCTGTCTAGTTCTAACCCGTCTAACAGGGCTAGGTTCACGCCACGTGATCGGTCGTCGCGGCCTCATAATACTCGGGCAGTGGCGCGAAACCGGCCAACTTGAGGGCTCGAACGCTTGCCCGAGAGCGCAGCTGGCGGGTGTCCCACACGGCGTCGTTATAGAAGCGGGATGCCAGGTCAACGCGCGTGGAGGCGGCAATGAACGCCGGGTGCTCGATAACGGTGGCATCCAGTGCCATTAGCAAGCTGTTTTCCGCCTCCGAGTGCGCCCCCATGTCGGTCGCCTGCAGGGGCACCCGGGACACCCGATCCGCCTGCTTCTTCAAATCTGGCCGCAGCGTGGCTATCAACATCGCGCGGGCGTGCAGCGCACCCTCCAGAGTGAGTCGGGCGCTATCGGTGCGGATGTGCAGACGGTTGAGCCGGGCGGCGGTGAAGTAGGCCCACAGGCCGATCACCAGCAGAACAGCCAATACGGCGGCGAGTATGACGAGCCAGGTCGGGATCGCGATCACGAGCAGGTCACCTTCCGTCCCTTAAGCGTGGCAGTCTGGTACACCTGCTCCACGCGGCTGGCCACCGTGTTCCAGTCGTACATCCGGCTCCGGTCCTGCCCGCGGGCAGCCAGTTCGCGGATCTCCGCGGGCTCTGACAGCAGGCGGTTGATCTTTAGCGCGAGGTTGGCTGCGTCATGGTTGGCGAATAGGCACGCGGCGCGTCCTTGATCACCGACCGCCTTGAAGGCCGGGATATCGCTGGCGACGACGGCCGCACCTGCAGCCATCGCCTCCACGAGAACGATGCCGAAGCTCTCGCCTCCGGTGTTGGGGGCGACGTAGATGTCACTGGTGGCCAGGGCGCGGGCTTTCTCCTCATCACTGACCTTGCCCAACACCCGCACCGTTGCCTCACTAGGCTGCCTGCCGTGAACCCAACTCAACCCCATCCCATCCAGGCGCTTGCCGAGCGCCTCGACCGAACCCGCGCCCACGACCAAAAGTTCGACGTTCGGGTGTTGGCGCAGGATCGATGGCATCGCCCCAAGCATCACCTGGAGACCCTTACGCGGCTCGTCGAAGCGACCGAGAAACATTAACCGAGGCCGGTCAGGATCCAGCTCGGGCAGCACCTCCGCTTCCCGATAGGCAGCAGTGTCCACCCCGTTGGGGATCAGCACCGGGTCACCGGCGAGCATCTCCACCTGCCAGCGCCGGGCCTCCTCGGAGACAGCAATGCCGGCGTGGATCTTCTCCAGAAACGGACGCAAGACCGGCAACGCAAGCTTAAGGATCTTCGAACCACTGGCCGAGGCGTGATAGGTCGCCACCATGGGGCCTTCGGCGACCGCGAGGGTCAGCATGGAATAGGACGGGGAGTTCGGCTCATGGATGTGCACCACGTCGAAATCATGTCGCGCGATCCAGCGGCGCAGGTGGCGGCGCGCACGGGGACCGAAGCTCAGCCGGGCCACGGAACCGTTGTAGCGGATCGGGATGCTGGGGCCACCGCATTCCAGGAACTCCGGCAGCCCCTCGCGCTGCTCCCCCGGGCCGATCAGGCTCACGCGGTGGCCGCGGCGCTCAAGCTCGGCGCAGAGTTCAATCGCGTGGATCTGCACCCCGCCGGGTTCGTCGAAGGAGTATGGACACACCATGCCGATGTTGAGGGGACGCTCCCCAATCGCTGCGATTTGATCCTGGGTCACGGGGCCTCCCCTGCTGCGAGCCGAGCACGGCGAGCCTCACTGAGGTCGTCGTAGAACAGCGGCTGCAGCATGTGCCAGTCGGCGGGGTGGGCAGCGATGTTTTGCGCGAAGCCATCCGCAATATCCTGCGCTACTTCTGCGAGCGGGCGGTCGGCATCGATCCTTGGCCCCACGGAAAAGCCCCACTGATCCGGTGCCTCGCCGAAGAAGCTGTGCGCTACGTGCAGGGCTGCCCCGGTTTTCTGAGCGAGCATGGCGGGACCCGCGGGCATGGAGGTGCGTTCGCCGAAGAAATCCACGGGAATTCCACGGCCGGTGAGATCCCGCTCCCCCATCAGGCACACGACCCCGCCCGCGCGCAGGACCTCCTCGAGCCGAGCCATCGGCGGTTGCTTGCCACCCGTCAGCGGTAGGACTTCGAAGCCCAGCTGGTTGCGGTAGTGGACGAAAGCTTCGAATAGCGATTCGGGTTTCAGCCTTTCCGCGACGGTCGCGAAACCGCCGTGGGTGTGAACCAGCCACACCCCGGCCATGTCCCAGTTCCCGGAATGTGGCAGCGTCAGGATGAGCCCTCGGCCCTCCGCGACGGCCTCCGCCACGCGCTGCTTGCTGACTGGGGAGTCGAAGCCCTGGTCGAGTGTGGTGGCCAAGTCATCACCAACCATGCTGGGCAACCGAAAGGCTTCCTTCCAATAACGCAGGTAGGAGCGCATCGCGCGACGCACGAGGTCACGGGTGACGTTTTCCGGACCGACGACGCGAGACAGGTTGCGGCGCAGCTGCTCGGGTCCCTTCCCCCGCCCCGAGGCAGCGTCAGCGATCAGATCGAAAAGCACGGCAGCGATGGGTTCCGGCAGGCGCTTAGTCGCCGCCCAACCCAGTTGATATGCCAGCGCGGAGAGATCCTCGCCGCTGGGCAGGGATAGTTTTTTGGTCACGGGCTAAAACTCCCGTGCTCCCGCGGGCGCCGCGATGTGTTCGGTGGACGCCTCCGAGCGGGAGGCCATCACGAGGCGTTGGATCACCGTGAATACGGAGCCCAGACCCAGCAGCCACAGGCCAACCCAGAGGACATATGGCACGCCCAGGCCGGACAGCCCCAGGGCGACCAGCGAGATGATGAGCCGTTCCGGGCGCTCAATGAGTCCGCCGTCAACGGGCAGATCGCTGGCCTCCGCTCGCGCCTTCACATAGCTCGTCACCTGACCAGCGACGAGAATCGTGAGGGTCAGAGCAAGCAGCACGGGGTGGGACTCGGCGTCCATCGCGAACCAAAAGGCTAGGGCGCCGAAAATCGCGCCGTCCGTGACCCGGTCGCAGGTGGCATCCAGAGTGGCGCCGAATTTCGTGCCGCCACCCGACATTCGGGCCATGGTGCCGTCCACCATGTCCAGCGCGGTCGTGAGTCCGATCAGCACGGCGGCGGCAAAGTGGTGGCCGGTGGGGATCAGCCACAGGGCGAGAACCACCGCGGCGACGGTCCCACCGAGCGTGACCGAATTCGGGCTCACGTGCGCTTTCTGAAGGGTGCGGGCGATGGGTTCGATGATGACGGAGGCAGGCCGACGGGCGTGTTCGCTCAGCATTGAGCCTTCCTTTCAGTCATCACGATTGTCCTCAGTACGGGTCCCCTACGCCCGGTATTATCCACTATTTTTGATCCTCAAGTTCGCGCCACGCCCGAGAGAGCAGGGCCCTGGTATCGCGAAGTGTCTGCGGTAGCACTTTAGCGCCGGCGATCACCGTCATGAAACTCGTATCCCCGGTCCAGCGGGGAACGATGTGTTGGTGCAGGTGCGTGGGCACCGATCCACCGGACGGGCGGCCGAGGTTCATGCCGACGTTGATGGCGTCCGGGCCCGAGACATAGCGCAGGGTCTTGATCGCGTGCTGGGTGAAGGTCGCCAGCTCAGTGAGCTCCGGCATTGTCAGGTCCTCGTAGTTGGCGACCTGGCGGTATGGGATCACCATCATGTGCCCGGGGTTATAGGGAAAGAGGTTGAGGACGCAGAAGACCTCCTTCCCGCGAGCGACGATGAGCGCCTCCTCGTCGGGAAGGTTGGGCAGGTCGAGGAACGGGTCCTCGGGCTTCTCCTCGCCGCCCTCTGGGCCTTGTTCCCCCTCCTGGGCGGGCTTTTTCGGCCGATCGGCGAGATAGGCGGAGCGGTAGGGAGCCCAGAGCCGATCCAGGCCACCGGCGAGATCAGGCTGCGAGCCCACCCCGGTGTCCACGACCCGGCCATTGGCCTCAGACGCAGCCTGGGCGGATAGCTCAGTCCCCGCGGGTTCCGCGGCTCCTCGTTCCGAGGAACACCGGCCCGCAGGATCCTGGCTCGGATCGCAACTCACTATCCTCACACCCCTACCTTTATTCTTTGCCACCGGGCGATGCTTAGCCCAGCTCCGACGCGATGAGCTCCTTCGTCGGCTGCTCATTGCGACGCTGGCCGATCCACTCCTTGATCGCCTTCGCTGCCTCCTCGCGCGGTACGCCGTTAACCTGCGTACCGTCGTGGAACCGGAAGCTGACCGCACCATTCTCGACGTCCCGTCCCCCGACGAGCAGCATGAACGGGATCTTGCCCTTGGTGTGGGTGCGGATCTTCTTCTGCATGCGGTCATCGGAGGTGTCCACCTCGGCGCGGATGCCGTCCTTACGCAGATCGGCGACGAACTCCTCCAGGTAGTCGGTGAAGTCCTCGGCCACTGGGATGCCCATGACCTGGTGCGGCGCCAGCCAGGCGGGGAACGCGCCTGCGTAGTGCTCCAGGAGCACGCCGAAGAAACGCTCGATGGAGCCGAAGAGCGCGCGGTGAATCATGATCGGGCGCTTCTTGGTGCCGTCCGGTGCGGTGTACTCCAGGTCGAAGCGCTCCGGCAGGTTGAAGTCCAGCTGCACGGTGGACATCTGCCAGGTACGACCGATGGCGTCGCGAGCCTGGACGGAGATCTTCGGTCCGTAGAAGGCAGCACCAGCTGGGTCCGGAACGAGATCCAGGCCGGACTTCTCGGCAACCCTCTGCAGGATCTCGGTGGAACGTTCCCAGATCTCGTCGGTGCCGACGAACTTCTTCGGGTCCTTCGTCGACAGCTCCAGGTAGAAGTCGTCGAGACCGTAGTCGCGCAGCAGGGAGATGATGAACTCCAGCACCGTCGTCAGCTCGTCCTCGAGCTGGTCCTCGGTGCAGTAGATGTGCGCGTCATCCTGGGTGAAGCCGCGGGCGCGGGTCAGGCCGTGCACCACGCCGGACTTCTCGTAGCGGTATACGGTACCGAATTCGAAGAGTCGCAGCGGCAGCTCACGGTAGCTACGGCCGCGGGAGGCGAAGATGAGGTTGTGCATCGGGCAGTTCATCGGCTTGGCGTAGTAGTCCTGCCCCGGCTTGGTGACGTTGCCGTCCTCGTCGGTCTCGCCATCAAGCTGCATCGGGGGGAACATGCCCTCGGCGTAGAAGTCCAGGTGACCGGACTTCTGGAACAGGTCGCCCTTCGTGATGTGCGGGGTGTTGACGAAGGAGTAGCCGCTGGCCAGGTGGCGCTTGCGGGAGTGCTCCTCCATCTCCAGGCGCACGATGCCGCCGTTCGGGTGGAACACCGGGAAGCCGGAGCCCACCTCGTCGGGGAAGCTGAACAGGTCCAGCTCCGCACCTAAGCGACGGTGGTCACGCTTCTCAGCCTCCTCCAGCATGTGCTGGTACTCAGCGAGCTTCTCCTTGGACTCCCAGGCGGTGCCGTAGATGCGCTGCAGACCCGCATTGTCCTGGTCGCCGCGCCAATACGCCGCCGAGGAGCGGGTAATCGCGAAGGCCGGGATGTAGCGAGTGGTCGGCACGTGCGGGCCGCGGCACAGGTCGTACCACTCGACCTCGCCGGTGCGTGGGTTGACGTTGGAGTAAGCGGTCAGCTCACCTGCGCCGACCTCCATGGCCTCCTCGGAGTCCGGATCGACGTTGCCCTTGTCCTCGATGAGCTCGAGCTTGTACGGCTCGGCAGCGTACTCGGTGCGAGCCTCATCGTTGGAGCCATAGGCCTTGCGCTCGAAGCGCTGGCCGGACTTGATGATCTTCTTCATCTCCCGCTCGATCTTCTTCAGATCCTCGGGCGTGAAAGGCTCCGCAACGTCAAAGTCGTAGTAGAAACCGCCATCGATGGCCGGTCCGATGCCGAGCTTGGTACCCGGGAAAACGCGCTGCACGGCCTGGGCGAGAACGTGCGCCGTGGAGTGGCGGATCACGCCGCGCCCCTCTTCCGTATCGGACGCGATCGCGGTGACCTCGGTGTCCACGTCCGGGGTCCAGGCAAGGTCGCGGAGGTTACCCTCCGGGTCCTTCACGACGACGATGGCCTCGGGCCCCTTGTTCGGCAGCTCCAGTGGGCGCATGGCCGCACCGGCTGTCTCGCCAGCCGGAACGAGGAACTTAACGGCAGGCTGGGCGGAAACGGGAGAGTTCAAGAAAATGCTCCTTCAAGCAACGACGTGGGCGGTCACATACCGGGTGACAGCCACTAACGACCTTTCAGTTTACCCCTCGAGGATCTGCTGACCCCAGTAGGAGCCCGGTTCGGTGCCAGGCAGCACCCAGTAGACCCCAGAACCAGTGTGGGTGATCCACTGATTAAGTCGGTCGTTCTCCGCGAGGCGGTGCTGCAGCGGGGTGAAGGAGGTGTCCGGATCCTCCTGGAAACAGATGAAAATCAGGCCGGAATCGCCGTGCTCGTTGACCTCGCCGTCCCAGTTGAACGGGCGCCGCAGCATGTGCTTGCCCTCCCCTGCCGTAATGCCCACGTGGCTCTTGGGATCGATGACCGGCAGTCCGGTCTTGTCCACCGCGTTGAGATCCGGATCATCGAACTCGTCCTCTCCGGTCAGGGGTGCACCGCTGACCGCCTTGCGGCCAAAGACGTTCTCTCGGCTCTCGCGGTCGAGGGCCTCCCAACCAGGCATGTCAAAGGTCACGCGGCGCACGATCATCGAGGTGCCGTTACGGTCGTCCCAAACCGCGTTATCGAATTCCTCGTCGGTACGCGGGACGACGGTGCCGTCCTTGAATCCCATGAGGTTGCGTGCGGTCTGTCCCTCCCGGATGTCGACGAAGCCGCGCTGGGTCCAGCGTGGCTTGACGTAGTCCCGCCCGCCACGGGTCAGGACTCGCATCGCGTGGGACAGGGTGGTCAGATCCTCGCCACACATTTGGACGACGACGTCCCCATCGCTAAATGCTGGGTCCAGATCGTCGCCCTTGAACTTCGGCAGTCCCTTGGTGTGGGAGGAAACCCACTTCGGAACCTCATCGAGCGAGCCGATCTTCTCGATGAGGGCAGGCGACCAGCCGACGGTGATGGTCAGGTTGCCGGGCTGCAGGTTGAGCTCGGGCTCGAGGTCAGCCAACGCAGCGTTGCCCTGGGTGAGTTTCCGAGCGTCCGGGGTCCACACGCGCATGAGCCGGCGGAGATCCTTGCGGAGGGCCTCGCGGCTGTTCGTGTTGTGGAAGTCGAAGGCCACGACAAGCCCGTGACTCTGGTGCGGCGTTTGAATGCCGGCCTGGCGAGCGCCATCGAAGGGGACGGTCAACTTTTCCTCGATGTCCCCGGAGGAGTTGGGCATGTCTCCCCCGCGTCCCTCGCCCTCCGCGCAGCTGGCGAGCACGGCGGCCGCACCCGCTGCTCCGACACCGGCGAATAGCCCGCGTCGGCTGACGTTAAAAAATCCCGAAGACTCCCCAGTACTCATCTCGCTCAAAAACCTTCTTCTGTCCTTGCTAAGTCTCTTGGTCCGCGGCCAAATGGCGGGAAAGCCTGGGCCCCGCGTTAGTCACGTGGCCCAGGCTTGTCATTTCATTACTTGGTGGGAGGCAGCTCTAGTGCTCGCCGTGGGCGTCGCCGTAGTGCTCGTGGCTGGACTGCTGCACGCGAGCCGGGATGTCCTTGAGCTCGTATTCCGTGCCGTCCTCTGCCTTGAGGGTGACGGTGATGTCGTCGCCTGCGGCGATTTCCTCGGAGTAGTCCATGATCATGATGTGGTCGCCACCCGGCTTCAGCTCGAGCTCGCCGCCGGACGGGATACGAAGACCTTCCGGGTTCTCCTGCATAACGCCATCGACAACCTCGTGGAGCTCGTACTTCGCATCAAGGCTGCCGGATGCGGAGACGATGTGGATCTCCTTGTCGGTGTTGTTGACCAGCTTGCCGAAGACTGCGGTCATGTCCTTATCGGTGCCCTTAGCACCTACGTATGCCTCTTCGAAGGTCAGCCCCTCGGCAGCGTTCTCGGCGGTCTGCGACTCAGAAGCGGTCTGCTCGCTTGGCTCCTCCTCCGAAGGAGAGCAAGCGGCCAGGCCGAGAGCAGTGACGCCCATCAGCGCGACTGCGGTGGCGCGCAGGGACTTGGGGCGACGCACAGTGTGTCCAACGGTTGTGTTCATGGTGTACCTCACGGAAAAGTCCTTGATTCTCAAGGAAGTGGTTGGTGCGGCGGGCGGGAGGCCGGGGTGGACGAATCGCCCCCGGCATTCCACCCCACGCGCATGGGATGTGGACCCAACCAGAAAGGCTTAGTTGAAGGTGCCTGCTGCAGGCTCAGTGCCGGCGTCGTTGGCCGCACCCGGCTCGACGTCAGCGGTGGTTTCCGCAGCCTCGGAAGCCTCCTCAGACGTGGTGGTCTCCTCCGTCTCAGAGGTTGCCGAGTCGGCCTTCTTGTCCGTCTTGTCACCAAGCTCTGGGGTCTTTGCCCCGACGGTGGCGGTGTCGATGTGCTCGGTGCCGGTAGCCTTCTCATTCGGTGGGGAGCAGGCAGCCAGCGCAAGCGCGGCGCTCAGCGCGACAACGGCGGACAGTGCAGTGCGGTTCTGCTTCACGGTTTTCAGACTCCTTGGTGTTTCTCGTGGCTCTTCACCCCTCCTGCGGTGAGGACCGCAGCTGGGCGCCCCAAACTACTTGGAGATATCCCGCCACCGTGCGATGGCGAGAACGAGAGCTCCTGCAATAACAACAATACTGGTTACGCCGAAAATCCAGGTAGGCACGCCCAACCCCTCAGATCCCGTCTCCTCCGACTGCTCGGAAGAGCTGGAATCCGAGGACTCGACGTCGCCGTACTGGAACTGCAGCGAACCGCGAGTAGCGTGGCCATCGGAAGAAGTGATCTGGTATCCCACGGTGTATTCACCGGGCTGCCAGTCCACATCGTCAGACACCTCGATGCTCAAAACTCGGCCATCTGCATCGGGCTCCCCAGTGAAGAGAACGTCGCCGTCGCGGGACAGAGCGATGCGATTAAAGCCCTCCTTAGGGACACCCGAGAATGTCAAGGAAATCTCCTTGACTGGCTCTTCGATCTTCGAGCCCTGCTTGGGCGTGGAGTCGACCACGAGGTCGTGCGCTGCCGCCGGACCAACGCCGGCCCCCAGCATCGCAATCCCCGTAACGAGTGCCGCTACGAGGCCCGCAATCCGGGACCGGAGCTTGTGTGCGTCAGCAAACCACAACTGCATCTTCACCTTCCATTGATGTTCGGGTCCGATATAGATAGTCGGACGATCGCTCGATTAAGTTCCCGCGAACTTCACTCCGCCCGAGCATACCCCCGGGCCCGCACCCCCACGTCACGCGCCGCCACTGCTCAACAGAGGGTCTTTCAGTGATTGGCTGAAGGCGTCGGCCACCCAACTAGAACGGGGATGTCCGATACGAATGAAGGGGCCGGTCGTAGTCGACCAGCCCCTTAATAACCGTGGTCCTAACTGGGATTGAACCAGTGACCCCTTCGGTGTGAACGAAGTGCTCTCCCACTGAGCTATAGGACCTTGCAGGAGATAATCTAGCTGAGCGCTACAGCCTTTCCAAAACCTGCAGGCCACAAGACATATTCGGCACAATACGCATCGACCCCTAGCGGCCACCCCAAGAGCATCACCTCCCGAAAGGTCGACACCAGGCGCCCCGTCCGCCCCCCACCCAAGAAAGAATGACGGACAAATAACAACGAGGTGACTTTAAAACGACCTGATTTTCAGCCCTACACCTGGCGATTTGTCGCTTCGGACACGATTGACTATCGTTTAGTGCTGCAGCACAGCGTGCAGCCGGTGAACCACAGGTTCTCGGTGAAACTATGTTGCGATGCGGATGTAGCGCAGTTGGTAGCGCATCACCTTGCCAAGGTGAGGGTCGCGAGTTCGAGTCTCGTCATCCGCTCCACTCTTATTTTAGAGGACCGCGCGATTAGCTCAGCGGTAGAGCACTTCCCCGACACGGAAGGGGTCACTGGTTCGATCCCAGTATCGCGCACGGTGAGTTCACCTTAACGGTGAGTTCGCACGCGGATGTAGCGCAGTTGGTAGCGCATCACCTTGCCAAGGTGAGGGTCGCGAGTTCGAGTCTCGTCATCCGCTCCAGGTATTCTCCGCTTCACGTGGAGGATCACCACATCAGGCGGGTTTCACGCCACGGTGGAATGGCTGAGTGGCTTAGGCAACGGTCTGCAAAACCGTCTACACGGGTTCGATTCCCGTTTCCACCTCTCAGTTCGCCCCCGAGGCTGAACTTGAAAGCTAGCGCGATTAGCTCAGCGGTAGAGCACTTCCCCGACACGGAAGGGGTCACTGGTTCGATCCCAGTATCGCGCACGGTGAGTTCACCTTAACGGTGAGTTCGCACGCGGATGTAGCGCAGTTGGTAGCGCATCACCTTGCCAAGGTGAGGGTCGCGAGTTCGAGTCTCGTCATCCGCTCCAAAGATGAAGAGGCAGCAGTATTCACACTGTTGCCTCTTTTCTCATATCCCCACGATATTCTCGAAGACACCATGAGCCACTCTGCCCCTTCCCCAGCGCCTGCCTCCGCGAAGCCAGCCCGGGACGAGCCTCGTCGCGGCAGCGCCAGGACCACCCGCTTCGATGAACGCTTTCCATGGGTGAGTTGGGCACTGTGGCCGCTGGCGATCCTCACCGCCCTGCACAAGATCTGGGCCTCTTACGAGAGCGGCACGACGGACGACTTCACAACAGTATGGGAAGCCATCAACCGCTTCTGGTCGGGCGTGCCGGTGTACTCCGAGGACTACACCACCACCGACCCGCACTACCTCTACCTCCCTGGCGGGACGATGCTTCTGAGCCCACTGTCAGCCCTCGGCAGTTTTGAAGCGGCGCGGACGCTGTATATCTTCGGCAACGCCATCGCGATCGTGATTGCCCTTGGGGTCCTCAGCCACATCATCTACACCGCCCGCGGCTGGTCTAAGACCTGGCTGGGTTCCCTTTCCGGCGCGCTATGGCCACTGAGCATCATCGCCGTATTCAACACCGAGGCCGTTCAAAACAACCTGCTCTTCGCCAATATCAACGGAGTGCTTCTACTCCTCGCCACGCTGTTCCTGTACTTCCTCCTGCGAGAAGGCACCACCTCCCAGGTGTTCAGCGGGCTCGCGTTGGGACTCGCAATCACGATCAAGCCACAGTTCGTCGTCTTGCTGTTTCTTCCCTTCTTTCGACGTCAGTGGCTAAGCCTCGTTGTGGCTCTCCTCTTACCTATCGCCTGCAATATCGTGGGCTGGACGTTGATGGCTGAGCCCCAGGGCTTCTTCGACAATCTTGTGCCCTATCTCGGCGAGGTCCGTGACTTCGCGAACTCCTCCATCGTCGGTGTCGGTGTGTACTTCGGGGCCAGCACCGTGACGATTTGGTTCTGGCGCATTCTCGCCGCCGTCCTCGTACTCATCGGCGCTTTTACCCTGCTGCCGTGGCGCAACTCCACCCGGCCCGGGGATCGCGAGATGTGGGCATTCACTACCACCTCGCTGCTACTGATCGGGGTGTTCCTCGTCAGTTCCCTGGGGCAGATGTACTATTCACTGCTCATCGTGCCGCTGCTTTTCACGGCATTCCTCCACCGATCGACGATGCATAATCCAGTCGCGTGGCTGGGCGTCTACCTGTGCCTGGCCATCGACAGCTGGTACTCGGATCAATGGTTCTGGGCCGGGCGAATCTTCGAAACGCTACGGGGCACAGTAGGCTGGATGCTGCTGCTCATCAGCATCTCGATCAGTGCGCTGATCTGGTTCCTCAACCGCTCCACCCCGTCCATCTCCGGTGGACGGCATCGCAAGCCAGCGGAAGAGAACAAAACCCAAGCCTGGAAAGGTGAATAGTTTTCCAATGACCGAAGATTTCCAGAATCTTTCTAACGAGCAGTGGCGCCAGCGCCTCAATCCCGAGGAGTTTCAGGTGCTGCGACTGGCTGGCACCGAGCGCCCCCACACCGGCGAGTACGTCGATACCGAAACCGAGGGTGTCTACCGTTGCCGCGGCTGTGGCTCCGAGCTCTTCCGTTCCTCGGAGAAATTCCACTCTGGGTGCGGCTGGCCGAGCTTCTTCGACCCAGCTGATAGCGATGCGGTTGTTCTGCGAGAAGATCTGAGCCTCGGCATGCGCCGCGTGGAGGTTCTCTGCGCGACCTGCCACGGCCACCTGGGACACGTCTTTGAGGGCGAAGGCTACGATACGCCCACCGACCTGCGCTACTGCATCAATAGCATCGCGATGACCCTCGAGCCCCGCCAGCTTTAGCCCAGCCACTCCCCGAAGAAAAGCCGGGTGCAGCCCCGTCCTCAGGGGCTGCACCCGGCTTTAGTCGCTCACTGCTTTCGCGCAGCGTGGGCCTTAACCCAAGTCGGCAATAATCTTATCCGCCGCAGCGATCCCGGTCGCAACGGTAGCCGGCACCCCGACGCCGCGGAGCATCGAACCAGCGACCGCGAGACGTGGCACCCCGGCTACGTCATCCAGCACCTGCGACATCTTCTCGGCGTGCTTCACCCCGTAGCACGGGATCCCGCCATGCCAGCGCTGCACGAAGATCTCCTCCGGAGTCTTCCGCTCGCCCGTAACCCGCTCCAGGTCCTCCAGGGCGTAAGCCAACAGAGCCCGATCGCTAGCGTCGACGTACCAGGGCTCGTCCTTGGTACCGAAGGAGGCGCGGACGAAGGCCCCACCGCCCTGGGCGAGGTGCGGCCACTTCTTGGAGCTGAAGGTGAAGGCTTTCGCCGCGGTGCCCGAGTTGGGCCCCAGCAGCACGCCGGAGCGCTCGGGAATACCGTGGTCAGAGGCAAAGCGCATACCCACCACCGCAGAGCTCGAGAGTTCCACGCTGCCCAATGCCTCCGCCGCCACCGGCGCAGCGTCCTCCAAGATGACGGACGCGGTCGGCGCGGAGGTCGCGACGACGACGGCGTCCACCGTCCCCAGTGGATCAATCACCCACCGGCCGTCCGAGGTCCGGCCGAGAGACTCAACAGCGGAGTTCAGGATCAGCTCGGGGTCGGCCTGGCGCATCATCTCCTCGATCAGGCTGCGGTAGCCCTTGTCGAAGGAGCGGAACGGTGATCCCCCACCGCCCACCGCAGTGGCCCGACGCTTCGCCAGCAGATCTTCCACCACGTCGAGCAGGAAGAAGCCCTGACCTCCCTCGCCTGCGCGATCCAGTGCCGCCGCCAGCTGTGGCAGGGTTGCCCGCACACCGAGATCGTAGGCGCTGCAGGAGTACACCCCACCCAGAAGCGGGGAGACCAGCTTATCCACCACAGCCTTGCCCAACCGGGCCTCAACGAGCGTGCCCACGGTGGTGTCGTCGCCCGCGTTCCACGTCATCGCCTGGCCATCGCGCTCAGCATCCAGCCGGGCAGCTTCCGCAGGGCTGAGGATCTCGGACACCGCAACAGCCGAGACAGGAATGCCCATCAGGGTCTCCCGCGGGATGTCAACGAATGTGCCATCCACCAGGAAGGACGAACGCGCCGTTGAAGGGGTGCGTAGCTCGGAGCTCATTCCCAGCTTGTCGATCAGTTCCATGAACGGCTGGTCGAAGCTCAGGAACGCCTCGGCTCCCATATCCACGGGACCGGTGGAAAAGCGCACCGTCTTTAGCTTCCCGCCCAGGCGCCCGTAGGCCTCGGCGAGCATCAGCTGGGCGCGATCCCCGAGCTGTTGGCGCAGCTGCCAGACCGCGCTGACTCCAGCGATCCCGCCGCCGATAACGGCAATGCGTGGCTTTCGCGCCGTGGTCATGAGTTGTGAACCTCCTCGAAGGCTGCGGTGATGGCGTCGGCGTCCGTGTGTGGCATCACACCGTGGCCAAGGTTAAAGATGTGGCCCCGGGAATAGCCCAATTCGATGGCCTCGTCGGCCTCGGCGGCGATCCGCTGCACGTGCTCGCGGATCACGTCACGGCCTGCAAAGAGCACCGCCGGGTCGAGGTTTCCCTGATAAACCTTCGGGGTCTGGTCTGGCAGCGCCTCCTGCACCCGCTTCGCGGCGACGTTCATCGGCACGCGCCAGTCCACGCCCACCACATCCGGACCAACCTTCGCCAGGTCGACCAGCAACTCGCCAGTGCCGACACCGAAGTGCGTCATTGGGATACCGTACGGCCGCACCGCATCGAGGATCTTCTGGGAATACGGGGCGGCGTACTCCCGGTAATCGCGGGCGGTGAGGAAGCCTGCCCAGGAGTCGAAAAGCTGGATTGCGTCCACGCCGGCCTCGATCTGCGCCTGGAGGAAGTGCGCGATCATCGGGCTAAGCTTTTCCATGAGCGCGTGCCACAACTGTGGCTCGGCGTACATCATCGCCTTGGTGACCTCATGGTTCTTCGACGGCCCACCCTCAATCAAGTAGCTAGCCACCGTGAACGGAGCTCCCGCGAAGCCAATGAGTACCTGGTCCGTGCGCAGGCGCTCGAGGATCTGCCCGATGCCCTCCACGATTGGGCCGAGCTGGTCGGGCTCGAGGTCGGGGATGTTCGCGATCTGCTCGGCGGTGCGCACCGCCTCCCCCATGACTGGACCGCGCCCAGGAACAATCTCGACGTCCATCCCGGCCGCCTTCAGCGGGACAACAATGTCGCTGAACAGGATCGCTGCGTCAGCGTCGTGGCGGACGACGGGCTGCATCGTGATTTCGGCGAGCAGATCCGGCATAAAACAGGAATCCAGCATCGGAATACCTTCGCGAACCTTGCGGTATTCCGGCAGGGAGCGACCGGCCTGGCGCATCATCCACACGGGGCGGCGGGATGGCTTCTCGCCACGCACCGCCGCCAGGTACGGGGCGTCCGCATCGGCGCGTCGGGCGGCAGAGGCTGCAGCGAGATCGGGCGTCAACAACTCATTAGTCATGGCTCCCATTATGCCAGCTATCCCCAAATAACCGGCAGGTGGTAATGGCGGTCTTCTTGGGCTTCCCTCGGCGTGGCAACCCCCACCAAAAACCTTAAAGGCTAGGTTTAGACATTGTGAATGAGCTGAACAACGGGAAAGACAATCACCAGCGCCCGGGAGCAACCGCGCTCGGCGTCCGCACCCCCGAGGCGGAGCCTGAACAGACGCCGGAGTATTTCGAGCACGCCGTGAAGTCGATGTCGGAGGCACCCCTGCGCTCGGGCATCACCATCGCGGAGATTCGGCCACCGCGTAACCTCGCGCCACTCAGCCACGCGATCGGCCTGGAGATCAGCCAGGTGAATCTGGCCGACCGAATTGCCTCGCAGGAAGAGCCAGATGGCACGGTGGCCGCCGGGGATGCCTTCGGCCGGCTCATTCTTCTCCACGACCCGCACGGCGAGGAGCCGTGGCAGGGAGCCAAGATGCGCATGGTCGCCTATATCCAGGCAGATATGGACGCCGACGTCGCGTCCGACCCGCTGCTGCCCGAGGTCGCGTGGGACTGGCTTACCGAGGAGCTTGGTGGCCCTGGTGCCGAGTACTCCGACCTCGGTGGCACCGTCACCTCCACGGCCTCCGTACGCTACGGCGAGATCGGTGGGCCACCGCGCGCCTTCCAGCTGGAGATGCGTGCGTCCTGGACCGCGACAGGCGTTGATCTGGAAGGCCACGTCCAGGCCTTCGCGAATGTCTTGGCGAACGTCGCTGGCCTTCCGCCGGAGGGTGTCTCGCAGCTGCCGCGCTTCTAGGCTCACCTCACGCTCGTTCTGTTCGCGTCGACAGGCGGCGCGAATGCAAATATTCAACCCCGGCCCCTGCAGGTTATCGCTGCAAGGCCGGGGTTGGTTTTATCCCATCTGCCTCTAGTAGTAGATGGCGGTCGGTCGACCGTGGATCCGCTCGACCTGAACGGGAAAGTCATAGAGGCTGCTGAGCGTCTCCTCGGTCATGACTTCCTCCGGCGTCCCCGTGGTGTGGACCTTGCCGTTCTTCATTGCAACAAGCCGGTCGGAGAACGCAGCGGCCATGTTGATGTCGTGAATGACGATGACGACGGTGCGGCCCTGCTCGTGGGCGGCAGCCTTAATCGTGCGCATCATCGACACGGAGTGCTTCATGTCGAGGTTGTTCAGCGGCTCGTCCAGCAGGATGTATTCGGTGTCCTGGGCGAGCACCATCGCAACGAAGGCGCGCTGGCGCTGTCCGCCGGAGAGCTCGTCGATGAACTTATCGGCGATCTCACCGAGTTCCATCGACTCAATCGCCGCATCGACGGCTTCTTCGCACTCGGCCGTGAGCCGGCCACGGGAATGCGGGAAGCGTCCGAAAGCCACCAGCTCCCTCACCCGAATTCGGCTCAAGGTGTGGTTTTCCTGCCGGAGGACCGCGAGAATCTTCGCGAGCTCTCGGGTGTCCGTGGCGTATACGTCCATTCCCGCGACCTCCGCGGTGCCACCGTCGGCGTCGATCAGGCGCGCGATCGCAGTCAGCAGGGTGGATTTTCCTGCTCCGTTGGCTCCGATAATGCTGGTGACTCCGCCCTCGGGGATACGAAGGTCGACGTGATCCAGAACCAGCGAATCACCGTAGCGTTTGCTGAGTTGCTTGGTCTCAATCACTTGAGTTTCTCCTTCCGCAAGAGCAGGAACAGGAACAAAATACCGCCCACAAATTCAATCAGCACGGAGACGGTGGTGCCGTAGCCAAGAATCTGGCCCAGAATAAACTGCGCGCCCACGAGGGAGGAAACGCCGAACAGAGCAGCAACCGGGAGGGTCCAGGTATGCCGGGTCGTACCCGTCGCCCGGTAAGCCAGGTGCGCGACAATGAGCCCTAAGAACAGGATCGGGCCGACCAGCGCGGTGGAGGCTGCTACCAGGATGGTGATCGCGGCGAGCAGGAGCAGGCTTTCCTTGCGGTACCCCACGCCCAGGCCAATGGACGTCTCTTTCCCCAGCGCCATGACATCGAGCACATGGCGTTTATGCCAGATCCAGGCGCAGACAACGATCGTCACCAGCAGTGTAAAGACCAACAGCGGCCGGTCGATACCGGTGAAGGATGCAAAGAAGGCATCCTGCAGCACCTGGTACTCATTGGGGTCGATCATCTTCTGCAGAAGTCCGGCCAGCGACCTAAAGAAGATCCCGCACACCACACCAATGAGCAGCAGAACGTCCAGGGTCATCGTCGTCGATGTCACCAGGGGGCTGAACACAACTACGGCAAAAACGACCATGATCACCGTATTCAGCACGAAGCCCGCGATGGGGTGCATGCCACTCAGCGCACCGCTGCCGAGGAAAAACACGATCAGCGTGTTGATCAGCACATAAATTGAATCGAAACCGATCAGGCCCGGGGTCAAAATATGGTTCCGGGTCAGTGTGTGAAAGACCACGGTGGATACGCCAGCGGTAATCCCGGCCACAGCGAGCGCGCCGACGGTGGTCAACCGCATGGGCAGTACAAAACCCCAGGCGCGGGGAAGCTGCCACAAGATGAACAGGCCTAGCAGCGCTACGGTAATGAGGAGTACCGCCACGAACGTGCGCCGTGGCCTTTTCGAATCATCCCGCTTCGTGCTCGATGCGTGTGTCACGCGTCCCAGCAAAAGCTAACCTTTCCTTACTATCGTTAGCCGCGACGAGCGCGACGGAACAGCTTTGGCTTCGTTGAGTTCTGGATGCGAGCCCCGCGAATCAAGATGTAGAGGAATACGGCAGCACCCAGCACGCCAAGAACGGTACCCACCGGGATTTCGTATGGGTAACGGATGACGCGGCTCAGAATGTCCCCGCCCAGCGTCATGACTGCGCCGCAGGCCGCGACCCAAGGCAGTGCCTTGCGGGCGTTGTCACCAATGCGTGCGCGAACCAGGTTCGGGACGATCAGCCCGATGAACGGGATAGCACCCACGACGGTGACGGTGACAGCCGCGATGACAGCCACGATGACGATGGCAGAGTACTCGACGAGCTTGACGCGGACGCCCACTCCCTTAGCCAGGTCGTGGCCCAGGCCGAGCAGAGTCAACCGGTCAGCGAGGACATAGGCTGCGAGGGCGAGCACTGCGACGAGCCATAGGAGCTCGTAGCGGCCACGGAGCACGCCTGCGAAAGATCCGAGCTGCCACGCGCCGAGGCTCTGCAGCAGGTCGAAGGAGTATGCAAAAAACGTGGTGGCGGCGCCAATAATGCCACCGTAAATGATACCGACCAGCGGAACCGTGAACCCGGTTCGCACCTTGATGCGGGACACGATAAACAGGAATCCGATCGTGCCGATGAGCGCGGTGAGGCTGGCCATCCCGAGCTTCGCCCACATCGGGGCACCGGGGAGCAGTAGCGCGATGGCCAGCAGTCCTGCCATCGCGGACTCCGTGGAGCCGACGGTAGAGGCTTCGACGAAGCGGTTGCGTGCCAGCAGTTGCATAATCAGCCCGCCCATGGCCAACGCGGATCCGGCCAGCAAGGCAGCGAGAGTGCGCGGGATACGGGAAACTGCGACAACCGAGGAATCCGCATCCGCAGCCCCCAGCATCAGGCTGAGCAGCGAGAGTAGAACGAGAACGCCCGCGAGGATCATGGCATAGACGGGGCCGCGCGAACGACGCGCTTTCTGGTCTGCGTATTCGGCTGTTGCCGCGGAATTGCTCCCCGCAGCGGTGTCGGCAGCGGCGCGCTGAGCACCGACCTGATCCCGGTACGAGGTCTGCGGGGCATGTGACAAGGGAGCCCCTGCCTGCCTCGTTAGGGTGCTCACGGAACCGTTGGTACCCATCTTGCTCGCTACTCTCCTACTACCGTCTCGCTCGCTAGTTACGTGATTGAACCGCGCCCCGGGTGCCCGTGGCGCGGTCATTGTTTTATTAGAGTGCCTGCTCGATATCGTCGAGCATGTTGTTCATGCCGTCGATGCCGCCACCGTTGAGGTACCAGTCAGCACCGCTCAGCATGTAGATCCGGTCTTCCTTGGCCGCATCCGTCTGCTTGACCAGCTCGTTGTCGAGGGTGGCCTTAGCGGAGTGGCCCTCCTGGCCGATCGCTGCGTCGCGGTCGAGAACGAACATGGTCTTCGGGTTGATCTTCTTCAGCAGCTCGAAGGAAGCGTTCTCGCCGTGGGCGCTATCGCTCTTGATGCCGCCTGCCGGGGCGAAGCCCAGGTCGTTGAAGACCAGGCCGAAGCGGGAATCCGCACCGTAGAGGCTGATCTCGCCACCGTTGGTCATCAAGACGGCGGCTTCCTTCTTATCAGCCGGAACGGACTCGGAGATCTTCTTCACGCGCTCGCGGATCTCGTCAGCCTTCTCCTTCGCTTCGGCCTCCTTGCCGAAGAGCTTGCCCAGGGCCTCGACGCGCTCCAGATTGCTCTCGATCGTGTAGTGATCGTAGTTGATCGTCATGTTCGCGGTCGGGGCGATCTTCTCGAACTCCTTGAGCATCTTCGCCTGACGACCGCCGATGAGGATCAGATCCGGATCTGCTGCGGCGATGGCTTCCATGTCCGGCTCCTTCAGAGAACCAGCGTTAGCCTCGATCCCCTCTGCAGCCTTCGGCATGGTAGCAGCCTTGGCGGTGGACACGACGCGGTCCTTCTCTCCCAGCGCTGCCAGGGTGTCCAGGGAAGCGTAGTCGAGGACGACGATGCGCTTCGGCTCGGATTCCAGCTCGACGGTGCCATTTTCGGCCTCGAGGGTGTAGGTGCGATCCGCGTTATTCTGCTGGCTGGACGCGGAGTTATTCTCGGCGGAGTTGTCCTCGGCTGCGCAGCCCGTGAGGATCAGAGAGAATCCGGCAGCTGCTGCAACGAGTGCGTGGGAGATCTTCAATCTTTTGCTCTTCCTAGTTCGTCCCGGTCCGCCTCTGCAGGCAGATACGGCCGGTATTATTCCGAAAGTTGACCGAACAAGCAAGGTTAGCTTGCCCTAAGTCCCCCTAGATACTGTCAAAGACAGTGAAGATAGGCAAGCCTAAATTGAGCCCTTCGCGGATTTAGGCAACTTTATTGTTTCTAATTACCCCCGTTGGCGGGTGAACAGGGGGTAAAAGCCACTAGAAGCGGTCGAGCCACCCCGTCACGCGCTCCTCCACGGATGCCACATCGAGGCCCACTTCCTCGAGCACTTCTCCCCGCGATGCGTGCGCCAGGTACTCCTGTGGCACCGCGAGCAAACGCACCGGTGTATCAACCTCTGCAGCGCTCAACGCCGCCTGCAGCGCAGAACCGGCCCCGCCGTGGATACCGTTATCCTCGACCGTCACCACTAGGTCGGCACCGCTGGCGAGCTCGACGAGTTCCTCGGAGACCGGGTAGACCCAGTGTGGATCCACGACCGCAGACTCCCAGCCCTTCGCCTTGGCCGCCTCAGCTGCCGCCCGGGACTGCCCCACGAGCGCGCCGTAGTTAATCACCAGCAGCTTCTTCACGCCGTCCCCATCGGTCGTGCGGTGGTCGAACAGGACGTCGTAGCTCTCCTCCTGCCGCAGGGCAGGAATGTCTGCCGGAACGCTGCCCTTCGGGAAGCGCACGACGGTGGGGGCGTCGTCAACATCGAGGCACCGGTCCAGCGCCGAGCGCAGTTGCGCTCCGTCGCGCGGGGCAGCGACATGAATCCCCGGCACAATTCCGGTGATGGACATGTCCCACATACCGTTGTGGCTGGCACCATCCGGGCCGGTAATGCCAGCGCGATCCAGCACAAAGGTCACGCCCAGCCCCAGCAAACCGACATCCATCAGCATCTGGTCGAAGGCGCGGTTGAGGAAGGTCGAATACACCGCAACAACCGGGTGCAAGCCGCCCAAGGCAAGGCCAGCCGCGGAGGTGACGGCATGCTGTTCTGCGATGCCGACATCGAAGGTGCGCTGCGGAAAGACCTCACCAAACTCAGCGAGTCCAGTGGGGCCAGCCATCGCGGCGGTGATCGCCACGACGTCATCCCTCTCCCCCGCCTGCTCGATGAGGTGGGAGGAGAACACCTGGGTCCAGCCAGGCTTCGAGGCTTCCTTCGGCACACCGGTGACTGGGTCGATCACACCCGTGGCGTGCATCTGATCAGCTTCGTCGTTCTCCGCAGGGTCGAAGCCCTTGCCCTTGTGGGTGATCGTGTGGACGATGACGGGGCCACCGTAGTCCTTGGCGTAACGCAGTGCGTTCTCCACCTGGCCGATATCGTGGCCATCAACCGGGCCAATGTACTTCAGCCCCAGGTCGGAGAACATTTCCTGCGGGAGGATGGAGTGCTTGACCCCTTCCTTGAGACCGGAAATCAGCTGGAATGCACGGTCCCCAACCCAGCCCATGCGGCCGAGGGTGTTTTTCCCGGACTCCATGACCTTGTCGTAGGCAGGCTGCAAGCGCAGCGCGGCAAGGTTTTCTGCCAGCCCACCGATGGTCGGCGAGTAGGAACGCCCATTGTCGTTGACGACGATGACGATCGAGCGCTTCTTGCCGGTGGCGATGTTGTTCAGCGCCTCCCAGCACATGCCACCTGTGAGTGCCCCATCGCCAACGACAGCCGCGACGTGACGGTGAGACTGGCCGCTGAGCTCGAAGGCCTTGGCCAGCCCGTCGGCATAAGAAAGGGATGCCGAGGCGTGGGATGACTCGGTCCAGTCATGCGGGCTTTCCGCGCGGTCAGGGTAGCCCGACAGGCCGTCCTTCTGTCGCAGCGTGTCGAAGAGATCGCGGCGCCCCGTGAGGATCTTGTGCACGTACGCCTGGTGTCCCGTATCGAAGATCACGGGGTCCGACGGCGAGTCGAAGACCCGGTGCAGCGCCATCGTCAGCTCGACGACACCGAGGTTCGGACCCAAGTGTCCGCCGGTCGCGGAAACTTTTTCAATCAAAAACTCCCGAATCTCCCGCGCCAGCTGATCCAGCTTGCCCTCATCGAGCATCTTCAGATCCGCTGGTGAGGAAATATTTTCAAGGATTCCCATTGAACTCAGTTTCTCTCCATCCCACATTGAATTCGCTGGCCCCATCTTAGTGGGGACACCGCCTTCAGCGTTATTCGCCCGCCGCCTCGAAGTACATCAGTGTTTCGACGTGATGGGTCAACCCGAAAGCGTCGACGATCTCCATCTCGCGCAACTCATAACCCGCGTCTCGCCACAGACCCGCGTCGCGGGCTGCCGTGGCGGGGTCGCAGCCGATGTGAATCACCCGCGGTGGGCGGTGCTGCGCGATGTTCTGAATGACGGCGGCCCCCGCCCCCGTACGTGGCGGGTCGAGAACGACGGCGTCCAGGTCCGCGACCTCCTCGAGGTCCTCCAGCCACGCGCCGACGTCGTTGCTGCGGAACCGAACGGCCGTGTCCGTCCCTTCTGAGCCAGCTTCCCGGGCTGCAGCGAAGGCTTCCTGTCCAGCACGAGTTGCACTGCTCGCGACGTCCACAATCTCAACATTGCGAGCGGAGCCCAGCAGGCCCGCGGACAGAGCACCGCAGCCACCGTAGAGATCCCACACGGTGTGCAGCTCCCCGTTCAGCCGGTCGGCGACCCAGCGGGCGTAATAGGCACTGGCTTGGATGTGAGACTGCCAGAACGCGTCCACCGGCACCTTCCAGCTCACGCCGAGGTGCGAATGCAGCACATCGCCATCGCCGTCGAGAACACGGCGTTTCCGGCCCGGTCGGGTCTTCTTGAGCTCCACGACGGAGCGCTTACCGTCGCGACCGACCCCCACAACAACCTCGCTGTGTGGGCTGGGATTGAGCCCTCCAACACCGTCGGTCAGCCCGGGCAACCATTGGGAGCACTCCACCTCAGCCAGCGGGACGATCTCATTGCTCTTCGGCTTCCGCAACCCGGCCTGCCCTTCCGCGTCGACGCCGAGGCGTACGCGGTGGCGGTAGTGGGTAAAAGGCCATAGGCTCGTCGCGCGAACATGAGCATCGAGGAATTCCTGCGGCAGCTCGAACTTGGCGAGGCGGCGGAACTGGTCGATGACCACCGCCTGCTTAAATTCCAGGGAGCCGTGGGCATCAACGAAGTCGAGGTCGCAGCAACCAGCTCCGGCCTCAGCAGCGTCGCATTGCCCAGCCACCCGGTGCGGGCTCGGCTGGTCAATAGCTAGCGCTTGACCAGTACGGAACCTTTGCTTGCCGTTCTTTTTAGCCGGGTCCAGCGCAACCTCGACCCCCTTCTCCCCGGGCAACCCGCCACGAACAAAAACGATCTGTCCGTCGTGCTGGCCGATGACCACACCTCGGTGGCCGGGTTGATCCAGATCCAGAGTGACGGTCTCCGGGCTAGTCATTGCCGCCCTCGTTGGGATCCTGCTGCTGTGCCGGGGCATTCTGCTGCTCCTGCAGGTGTCGCGCCAGCTCCTCAACCATGGCCTGCGGCAGCTGAACCGGCAACGGATCGCCGGCAGGGATTGGGTCCGTGCCGCGAACAACGAAGGTGCGGGCGATGATCTCGCGGCCCAGCGCCGCCATCTGCTCAGCTGCCTCCTGTGGGCCGGCGAGCGTCATGCGCAGCATCCATCGCGGGCCGGTCGCCCCAATAACTCGGAGTGTGCCCTCACCGGACTCTGCAACGATCTCCGCGCCCCAGGGGCCTTCCTCGGTGGTTGCCTCCAGCCCGTCGGCTGCCATGCCCTCGATGAGGGTAGGCACCGTGTTATCCCAGAGTTCGCCGGTGGTTGGGGCGGCGAAGGCCACCGGGGTGACCCGGCCGAAGGGGGTGAGGATGTGGAGCATTTGCGGGCCATCATCGCCCATCTCCACCTGTACCTCGGCCTCGTGTGGGACCGGGATCATCATGGACCCCAGGTCGAGCCCGCCCTTGGCGAAATCGCTGAAATTGTATTCACGGTAGTCCAGCGTGTCCCCGTCGAAGGGCCCAAAGTCCTCACCCTGGACGGGTTGGTCAGCGTCTCCCGGTCCGCCTGCGGCGTTTTCCGTCGCGTCGGAGACCTCCTGCTCGGCCTGGCTCTGAGGTGCGCTTGGATCTGCACCGCTGGGTTCGTTTTTCTTCTTAGAAAATGGCCACATTTTTTAAACATTCCTTCCGCACTTGCCAACACGGCGCTGGCTAGCGCCACCGTTGGGGTTTAAAAGCTGGAAATTAAACTCAATCGGCTATCGGGACCAGCTGCCCGACCCCGCATCAACGCGTGCCGGTGGAGCCGTGGCCACCACTTCCGCGGGCGGTCTCCCCGAGTTGCTCAATGCTGTCCACAGCCACGACGTCGCAGAGGCTGACCTCCTGAATGAGCAGCTGAGCGATGCGTTCACCCCGGCTGATGCTGATTGTTTCTTGCGGGTCAAGGTTGATCAGGTTGACCTTGACCTCCCCCCGATATCCCGCATCGATGGTGCCGGGCGCATTAACGATCGACAATCCCTTCTTCACCGCCAGTCCGCTGCGCGGGTGAACCAGACCAACCTTGCCGACCGGCACCGCCATCGCAATGCCCGTCCCCACCAGGCTGCGCTGCCCGGGGTTCAAGGTGATGTCCTCGGCGGAGTAAAGATCGATGCCCGCATCTTCGGGGTGTGCCCGGTTCGGTAGCGGGAGAGATGGATCAATCTGAAAAATTTCCAACGGGCTGCTCATGAGGCTCCACTCTACAAGGTCGTTCTCATCTCGTTATCGGCCCGCTGCAGGAAAGTCTCCTCCTTGGTGGGAGCCACGGCGGCTTCGGAACACCTGATGGTGTGTGGGTAAGATGGTGGCCGGTAATTGCCACCCAATAACGGCTCGGTATGGCGCCTCACCGCCTGCGAGGCCGGGCCCGGGTAAAGATCCACATGTAGACGAGGAGCACTCTGCGAGTCATGGACGCTGCGAACGGAGCATCGACCCCACCGGCGAAGACCGACGAGGCGACGGGCACGCGGGTGCTGTACAGCGAGACCCAGCGCGTTCCGCTGTCCTGGTGGCTCGTCGCCGCCGGCGTGGTGGCTATCATCGCTTGGCAGGCTCAAATGGGACGCGACTGGTGGTGGTCGATCGTGGCGGGCGTGATCGCGGCTGCCCTCGCGGCCTGGGGGCTCATCGCGCTTTCTCGGACGAAGGTCGAGGTCGTGGAAGACTCCCAGGGTGGCAGGATCATCCGCGCGGGAGACGCCCAGCTACCGGCCTCCGTGGTCGACCGCACGCTGGTCATCCCGCCCACCGCGAAGCAAGCTGCGTTGGGACGCCAGCTTGATCCTGCCGCTTTCGTCATTCACAAGGGCTGGATTCCGACGATGGCGATGCTCGTGCTCGATGACCCGTTGGATCCCACCCCCTACTGGCTGGTCTCCAGCAAGAACCCCCAGGAACTGCTGGAGGCGCTGGGAAGGCCCATTTACTAGGGTTCCCAGCGCCTCCGCGCTCCCGGTCTGCTCGGTGTTACACCCACAGGCCGGGTCTTTTTATGTCTTAAGCGCAGTCGATGCAGATGAACTCGGTATCGCTGATCTTCTCACCGATACGGCTGCGGTGCTGCACGAGGAAGCACTCGGAGCAGGTGAATTCGTCGTTCTGCTTTGGCGTGACCGTGGTGGACAGTTCCTCGCCGGAGACTTCCTCCATCGGCAGTTCGAAGGGTTCCACGATTTCGCCATCGTCGGTGTCCGAGATCGCTGGCTCCGCCTTCTCAGCGGCCTTCAAGCCTTCGAGAGAATCGGTCTCCAGCTCTTCCTCGTCGCTTCGCCGTGGTGCATCGTAGTCCGTGGCCATCGTTGTCCTCCCACACTCCTCGGATGATGCTCATCAGTTCTTGGGCGGGATCCCCGCCACCTGCCGTATCGCGAGCCTCAAGCCCATTCTTCACGGCAGCCATTCGGCCCCTAGTCGAGGGCGCCTCATGTGTGCTGAACGCGGATATTAGGCCATGAGGTACACACTTGTCACCTCCCCCATACTCAGGGCAAAGAAAGTTGCTCGATGCTACCCCCTGCACCCTGGCTCAGCAGCATTTTTTCGAGTTCTTCCTGCACCCCCGGCACTCCAGCGATGATGGGCAGCCCGCTCTCCGCCGTGTAGTTCAGCGTGGGGGTAACCACGGTTGCGCCCGCTCGGGCAGCAATCAACGCGCCGGCAGCGAAGTCCCACCCGTTAAGCCCGTGCTCGTAGTAGCCATCCACCTGACCGCTGGCCACCATGCAGAGGTCGAGCGCGGCGGAGCCCAGGCGTCGGATGTCTCGTACGTGGGGCAGTACGGCGCCCAGCACGCGTGCCTGCCGCTGACGGCGTTCAGCGTCGTAGGAAAAACCGGTCGCCACGAGCGCCTGTGCAGCGTCCTTTCGTGCCTCCTGCCGGCTGATGTTCTGGCGTTCACCGACGACTGCCTCCTCGCTCCTGAAATCAACGGGAGCGACTGTCGCGGGGCCGCCGACACAGGCGCCGAAGACATGGCCATGGGCGGCGTCTACGACCGCGCCAGCTACCGGCACCCCGTCGAGGGCAGCTGCCACCGACACAGCGAAGGCGGGAATCCCGTAGACGAAATTGACGGTGCCGTCGATCGGATCCACGATCCACTCCAGCCTTGGCCCTGCAGAGTCCCCAGGATCGGCACCCAAGGATCCTGCAGCGGGGGCAGAACTATCCGCTCCCTCCTCCTCGCCGATCACGGTGGCCTGCGGGAACCTGTGATGCAGCCACTCGCGGATGAACGTCTCCGCGCCGCGGTCTGCTTCGGTGACGGGGTCGACTGCGGAAGACTTGGTCTGAGCCACCGGCATCGCCGAACCCATCAGCTCGATGATGGAGCCCGCCACCGCCTCACCATCGGTGCGTTCCCGGCGAGTGCGCAACACCAAGGCAGCGGCGAGTGCCGCGACCTCTTCAGCCGCGGCTTGCAGCTCGTGCACGCTCGCCCCGCCGGGGATTACCGCCGGAGCGTGGTCGGTGGTGGTTTTATCAAGCAACAAGGTCTCGGTCATGCCTCCACAGATACCACTGATGTGTAGCATTCAGACCCATGAGCACCGAGCAGGCTAGTAGCGCCGAATGGGCCGGAATCACCGTGGGAATCGACGTCGGTGGGTCCGCGATCAAAGCAGGCTTCGTCGACACCCGCTCCCACTGCCTCGTCGGGGAAAGATTCACCGCCCCTACACCCCAACCGGCCACGCCCGAGAGGGTTGCTGGCGCCGCCGCAGCTCTCGCAACGCAGGTACTCGCCCAGGAGGTGGGCGCGGAGCTCACCACGCCTGCTGGCCCAGGCGGGTTCCGTGCGCTGCGGATCGGCGTCGCCATTCCCAGCGTGGTCACCAACCAGGAGGCACGCACCGCAGCGAATATCGCACCGTCGTGGGTCGGTACCCGTCCCGCTGCGCTTTTCGACGACGCCCTGCGACAGGCGTTATCGGGTGGCACATCGGGGTCTTCCTCCCTCCAGGTGGAGTGGTTCTTCCTCAACGACGCCGACGCTGCTGGGATCTCTGAATGCGGTCCGTTTAGCGCCGACGAGGCGGCCGACCCGGAATACAGCCGGCTTTTCCTAACCTTGGGCACTGGGATCGGCTCTGCTCTCTTCCGCGGCGCGAGGCTGTACCCCAATACCGAGCTGGGTCACCTGACCGTGTTGACCGACGACGGCTCCCCCAGTGCTGCGGAGCATTGGGCCTCGGCCGCGGTGAAGGCACGCCAAAACCTCACGTTCCTCGAGTGGGCGGCCCGGTTGAGCACAGTACTCAATACCTATGTCGCACTGCTGCGCCCCCAGGAGCTGATCCTCGGTGGCGGAATTTCCGCCGAGGCAGAACGGTGGCTGCCGATGCTTAACCTCGAGGAGTCTTCGGTCCGGGTGAGCATCGCTCGCCACTTCAACAGCGCCGGGGTCATCGGAGCAGGGCTCGCCGCTGCCTGGGACCTACGCCCCTAGACGGCATGAGTAATAAAGCTTGGCTATAATGGTCGGCCGTTGGGCGCTTGAGCGCCAGAGGCAGCCTTTCAGCTGCTCAGAGAAACTGCTCCCCCAGTAAAATGCCGTCCGGTGAACCGGGTCGGTTGTACGCCACCGACACGAACTCGTTGGTGAACGTATGCTGGCGAGTAGAACTGAATGCGTCGTTTCCTGGTCGCTATCCACCAGGAAACGGCGAGCAAACGTAGTTTGGATAGCGACTGGTAGGAAAACCCCCAAGCGGGTGACCTTCCTAAACGTACAGCGCGCTCGTCGGCTCTTCCCGGCGGTCGCACCCGTACGTTGCAACAATCCCCGACCGAAAGGGCTTCTGTGGCTTCTCAAGACTCGACCACCAGCGGTGATAGCGTCCAGGACGCAAGCGGGACGTCTGGCACTGCTGCACGGAAAGTCGCCAAGAAGACGGCCCGTAAGGCGGTCAAGCGCACGGCCCGTAAGGTAACGAGCGCCACCGCCGCGAAGAAGACCACGGCTGCAGCTGCCACCGCAGACACGGCGGCGTCTCCGTCGGAGGATGCAGCCGAAGAGCCGAAGAAGGTCGCGAAGAAGACCGCAAAGAAGGCGGCCAAGAAGACTACCCGCAAGGTCGCGAAGAAGGCGGCGAAAAAGACCGCCAAGAAGGCTGCTAAGAAGACCGCTAAAAAGACGGCGAAGAAGACAGCCAAGAAGACCGCACGGAAGGCGACCAAGGCGACGGCTGCTGCGAAGAAGCAGGAGCAGATCGAGGCGAAGAGTAAGGACGCCGAGGTCACCGCCAGCGAGGATCCGGAGGACGTCGACGACGAGTTCGACCACGACGTCGAACCGGATCTGGAGGACATCGACGAGGACCTGGATGAGGATCTCGACGAGGATCTGGACGACGACCTCGAGGATGAGGACGACGCCGACGACGAGGAAGAAGACGAGGACGACGACGAAGAGGAGTCCTCGACCTCGAAGGACGGTCGCGACGACAGCGTGTGGGACGAGGACGAGTCCGCCGCCCTGCGCCAGGCCCGCCGCGACGCAGCCCTGACCGCCTCGGCAGACTCCGTCCGAGCCTACCTGAAGCAAATCGGTAAGGTCGCGCTGCTGAACGCAGAGCAGGAGGTCTCGCTGGCCAAGCGCATCGAGGCTGGCCTGTACGCGAACTACCGGCTGAAGCAGATCAAGGAGTCCGGCGAGCGCCTCTCCCCCATGAACCGTCGCGACCTGCGCGAGATCGACCGCGACGGCCGCAAGGCGAAGAACCACCTGCTGGAGGCGAACCTGCGCCTCGTGGTCTCCCTGGCCAAGCGCTACACCGGCCGTGGCATGGCCTTCCTGGATCTGATCCAGGAGGGCAACCTGGGCCTGATCCGCGCGGTGGAGAAGTTCGACTACTCCAAGGGCTATAAGTTCTCCACCTACGCCACCTGGTGGATCCGCCAGGCGATCACCCGCGCGATGGCTGACCAGGCGCGCACGATCCGCATCCCGGTTCACATGGTGGAGGTCATCAACAAACTCGGCCGCATTCAGCGCGAGCTGCTGCAGGACCTTGGTCGCGAGCCCACCCCAGAGGAACTCGCCCGCGAGATGGACATCACGGTCGACAAGGTGCTGGAGATCCAGCAGTACGCGCGCGAGCCAATCTCCCTGGACCAGACCATCGGCGACGAGGGCGATTCCCAGCTGGGAGACTTCATCGAGGACTCCGAGGCGGTCATCGCGGTAGACGCGGTCTCCTTCACGCTGCTGCAGGATCAGCTGCAGGACGTCCTTCACACCCTGTCCGAGCGTGAGGCCGGCGTGGTGAAGCTCCGCTTCGGCCTGACCGACGGCATGCCGCGCACCCTGGACGAGATCGGCCAGGTTTACGGCGTGACCCGCGAGCGCATCCGACAGATCGAGTCGAAGACGATGTCCAAACTGCGCCACCCATCCCGCTCCCAGGTTCTGCGGGACTATCTGGACTAACCCACACGCCGAGCCCGCCAATAGCGGGGCCGGAAAAGAAAACAACCGCCGGGAAACCCGGCGGTTGTTTTTATCTCTATCTGTCCTCTAGTTTTCGCGGTGCTCCTTGACGCACTGGGTCAGCTCCTCGTCGCTGAGTCCCTGGCACTGTTCCGGAAACTCGGTGGCCACCTTCGTGGTGATCAGCGCAAGACCCATCGCGAGGATCGCGAGCACGAGGCCTGCGATGGGGTAGGTTCGCGCCGTGCCGTGGCGGTTCGCGCGGATGAGGGCGACGATCGCCACGACCAGCGCAATCATCGCCACGAAAATGCCGATCAGCGGGAGCAGGCCAGCCGGGAGGGCAAGCACACCCAGGATCAGTGCGGCCAGCGACATCCGGCTGGCTACCTGGGGTGCGCGGGCCGGTACGGCCGGCTGGCCACCAGCTGGATTCTTCTTCGCCATCTCGCCTCAACGATCCTTTCTCGGAATTTATCTAATAGCCCTTCCCGGGCTGCGGTGTACCCGGCATGAGGGCATAGCCTACCAGTCGCGCAGGTAGGCGATGCGGTCTCGCAGCTGCTCAGCAGTGCACAACGCCGTCGGAGGGCCACCGCAGTTGCGGCGCGCCTCGTTGTGGATCGCCCCCTGTGGTCTACCGGTTCGTGCCGCGGTCATGTTCACCAGCGCGTTGAGCTCCTTGCGCAGGGCCGGCAGCTCCTCGCTGGCCACGCGGCGACGGTGCGCCTCTGCACCGCTCATCCCACCGGCAGCCCCGCCGTTGCGACGCTCTTCGGCCTCCCGACGCTTGCGCTCCTCAGCTTCGCGGGCGCGTGCCTCGACCTGGTCGGCCTGGCGCTGCTTCAACAGGGTGCGCATCTGCTCCGCATCCAACAGGCCTGGAAGACCAAGGTAGTCCTGTTCCTCCGCGGAACCGGCCAGGGTGGTCGTGCCGTAGGTCGAGCCGTCGTAAATCAAGGAGTCCAGCTCGGCCTCCGCGCCGATGGACTCGTAGGTCGTCAGCTCGTCCGGCTCGTTCTCCTCGCGATTAGCCTGGGCCAGCAGCTCATCATCCCAGCCTTCCTCGTCCTTCTTCGGTGTGCCCAGCACGTGGTTGCGCTGCTTTTCCAGCTTGGACGCCAGGTCCAACAGCACCGGCACGCTGGGCAGGAACACGCTGGCGGACTCGCCCTTACGGCGGGAACGGACGAAACGACCGATCGCCTGGGCGAAGAACAGCGGCGTCGCAGCGCTCGTGGCATAAACACCCACCGCCAGGCGGGGCACGTCCACACCCTCCGAAACCATGCGCACCGCGACCATCCATTCGTCCTGGCTGGCGGAGAATTCCTTAATGCGGTCGGAGGCACCGACCTCGTCGGAAAGGACGACGGTGACCGGGGTGCTGCTGATCGTCGACAGGATCTTGGCGTAGGCGCGGGCGGTCGTCTTATCGGTCGCGATGACGAGACCGCCGGCGTCCGGGATGTGGGTGCGCAGCTTCAGCAGGCGGGTATGAGCAGCCTTTAAGACCGCGGGGATCCACTCCCCCTTCGGGTCCAGCGCCGTCCGCCACGCACGGGCGGTCTGCTCCGGGGTGAGGGTCTCACCCAGCCGAGCCTCGAACTCCTCGCCCGCGCTGGAACGCCACCGGGCGTGGCCGGAGTAGGCCATGAAGACTACCGGCCGAACCACGCCGTCGCGCAGAGCCTCCGAGTAGCCGTAGGTATAGTCCGCACGCGATTCCAGCGCGCCGTCTGTGCCCGGCACCTCGATGTAGTCCACGAAGGGGATCTGGGCATCGTCGGAGCGGAACGGGGTACCGGTCAGCGCCAGTCGGCGCTCAGCGTGGGCATAGGCCAAGCGAACGCCGTCTCCCCAGCTCTTCGCGTCACCTGCGTGGTGGATCTCGTCGAGGATCACCAGGGTCTTTTGGGCGGTGGCTACCTGATAGTGCTTGGTGGGCTTCATGCCGACCTGGGCATAGGTCACGGCCACGCCGTCGAAGGCGTTATTAAATGGCGAGGAGTTGGAAAACTCAGCGTCGAGGGCAATCCCCATGGCAGCGGCGGAGAGCGCCCACTGGACCTTCAGGTGCTCGGTGGGAACCACAATGACGAGCCGCTGCACAACGCGCTTCTCCAGCAACATCGACGCCAACGTCAGCGCGAAGGTGGTCTTACCGGCACCCGGCGTTGCGACCGCAAGGAAGTCCCGCGGCTGCTGCTCCTGGTAGAGGTCCAGGGCCTCCTGCTGCCATGCACGGAGGGTTCTTTTCACCTTGTATCGGACCTACTTCTTACGCAGGCTCTGGTAAATTTCCTCGCACTCCGGGCACACCGGAGAACCTGGTTTAGCCTGCTTGGTCACCGGGAAGGTCTCACCGCACAGTGCAACCACCAACCGGCCCATGACCGCCGACTCCACGATCTGGTCCTTCTTGACGTAGTGGAAAAACTTTGGGGTGTCGTCCTGGGTCTGCTCCCGCTCATCAACCTTCGGACGTTCCAGCGTGCTGGTGCTCGTGGCGCTCACAATCCTCCATCTTGCCCCTGAGGGCTTCCCACAATTGACTCTCGTACTACCGTAGACGGTATGTCAGCAGCAGAGAAACGTGCCGGTCGTGCCCGGGGCAGTTCAGCCACCGGGGCGCGCCGTTTCCGCCGACCTGGCAAGCGGGTAGACCGGATCACCGATGCGAAGAAGTCGCAGCTGGAGGACTGGCACCACCGACGTCGCCTCTATTTGGGGCTACAGATTGCACGCATCCCGGTGCTTGTCCTGGCCGTGATCCTGCTGTGGGTCACCAATAACATCATTGTGGGCGCGGTGGTGGCGTTCATCAGTGTTCCGCTGCCCTGGGTTGCGGTCATGCTCGCCAACGAGTCCGGGGAAGCCACCAAGGAGTCGGAAAAGGTCTATAAACCTGGCCTCGTGCGAGCCAATCGAGCGGCGATGGCCAATTCCCAGCTCTCCCAGGCAACGAACCCACAGCGGCAGCTGGAGCCCAGCGAGGTGGACTCCACCGACCGCCACCCCGTCATTGACCACGAGTCCGAGGACTAGCGCGGCCATCACCTGGACGTACAGCTTGCGACTACCCCAGCGCCCGTGAAGAGATCATTGCTTCAGCGGCGGCACGCAGAGCCCGTTCCCCATCCACAACCGAGACAAGAAGGCACACCCCGCAGTGACACCCCACCCTTCCAGCATGCAGCTGACCTCCCAGCCCGCCCGCGAGGCCCTCGGCGGCCTGCTCGCCGTTGCCCGTGAACGCGGACTCAGCACCACCCTGCTCGAGGGCGTCCTGGGCGAGGCTGGTCTCCGCGCCCTCAACCTCGCCAATCCCGCCGGCGCGCTGCGCGCGGTCCGCACCTATGGCCGGGGCGACTCCCCAGGCGCCACAGACGCAGCCCAACTCGTGGAGCTCTTCGTCTTGCGGGAACCAGCGACCCGGGCGAAGTGGCAGGAACTCATCGGCACTGACCTCACCCGGCGCGCCATCGATGCCCGCCTGATCACCTCCCTGCCCGGCAGTGCGGATGAGCTGCAGCTGCGGGTGGATATCCGCCCTTATTCCTTCCCACACCTGTTCGGTGAAGCGGATGGCGATGCATCAAGCCTGGGTGGCGAATTCCTGCTCGCGTCGGATCCGGACGCTGGGCTGTGGCCGCAGGAGCCCACGCCGGACGATCACGTACCGGGGCTGGGTAACGCTCCTCGGTCGCTGCTTCGGGCCATCCCGCCGGCGGACAATCCGTGGCTGCCTTCCCCGCGGCGGATCCTCGACCTGGGTTGCGGTGGTGGGGCGCTGAGCTTGGCCTTGCAGCTGGCCTACCCCGAGGCTCAGGTGGTGGGGACGGATATTAGTGGCCGGGCGTTGGACTTCGCCGCGGTCAATGGCACGCAGCTGGGTCAGGCTCGAGGCGAATTCTCCACGGCTGAGGCAGCTGACGAAAGCGGTATCGAGTGGCGGGAGGGCTCCTGGTTCGAGCCCGTGGCGGGTGAGCGCTTCGACCTCATCGTGTCGAATCCGCCTTTTGTGGTCCAGCCCCCGGAGGTCGGGCATGTCTACCGCGATTCTGGGCTGGGCTTGGACCGTGCGACCGAGCTCGTAGTCTCCCACGCTCCTGAGCATCTCTCCCCCGGCGGCACGGCGCATATTCTGTGTTCTTGGGCAGTGTCCGCCGAGGATTCCGTGGCGTCGAAGATGGGGCGTTGGCTGCCGACGGAGGGGGTGCGCGCCTACGGCCTCGTGCGGGAGTACGTGGTCCCGGAGACCTACGTGACGACGTGGCTGAGCGACGAGGGTATTGACCCACGCTCCCCGGCGGGCCGGCGGAAGGCTGGGCAGTGGCTTCACTACCTGGCTGAGAATGGGGTCAGCCATATTGCCTTGGGTTTTGCCCACCTGCGTGCGATTGATGGCCCCACGGAGGTCACCGTCGAGCAGCTGCCCGACACTATGGTGCCGGGTACCCCGCTGGGTGCTGAGGTGGCTGAGTGGTTCATCCGTAGTCAGTGGCTGGCCGATGTCTCCGCCGAGGATGTCCTGGCCGAGCGTTTTGCCGTGCGCCCGGGGGTGGCCACCGAGTTGGTACGCCAGGCCGATGCGGAGGCCGGCCAGGGGTTCCGGGAGCTGTGTCTGCGCCTGGCCAGGACAGACGGTCCGGCGTGGACGCATGAGATCGACGCTGCGGTGGAATCCATCCTCGCGGGTCTGAATCCGGAGGGCTTGGCTCTGGAGGATGTGCTGGGTCTCTATGCCGCTGTGACTGGGCCTGCCGAAGACGAGGGCCTTGATGTTGGACACGAAAATTATGAGGAAGTCTTGGCGGAGAGGATGCTGGGCATCATCGTCGACCTCGTGCGCCACGGCATCGTTGTCCCGAGCAGTCTGGTCGACTGGGCAGAAAGTTAAGAGGAGGAACATGAAGGCAGTTATCAGCACGGTGAGTCAGGCCAGCGTCGACGTCCGAGATGAATCCGGTGAGGTCCGTCGGGTCGGCGAGGTCTCCGGTCCGGCGTTGCTTGCGCTCATCGGCAGCGGCAAGGACGACGACGCCGATGCCTGGGAGACGATGGTGCGCAAGATCGCCGAGCTGCGGTTGTTCCCCGCCTCGGGTGAGCCGTGGGGTGGTCAACGGGATCTGTCGGTTGAGGAGGTGGGCGGTTCCGTGCTGGTGGTCAGCCAGTTCACCCTGATGGGCAAGACGAAGCGGGGGCGGCGCCCCAGCTGGTCGGAGGCGATGCCGGGTCCGGCTGCTGAGCCGGTGATTGAGAGCATCGTCCAGGGGCTTCGGGACCGTGGGATCCACGTTGAAACTGGCGAGTTCGGGGCGGATATGCAGGTCAGCTCGGTCAACGAGGGACCTTATACCGTGTTGGTCGAGTGTTAGGTCGGCGATGCTTGGGGTAACTAGCCCCGTTTGTGGGGTGCAAGCGTTCTTCGCCCCGACCATGGAGTTGGGTCTGGGAACAAAATCCGCGTTCTGGCCGTTGGCTGTATTAGCGCCTCAAAAATAGCGCCCCGTCGGATGCCCATCGTGAGCTCAAGAGGAGACCTAACTGCATGAGCAAGTCCACCAGCGGCAGTGATTCCGCCCGCGCGACATCCGCCAAGGATGATGCCTCGCAGCCGGAGCAGAATACTGACCGCCGTCGGCGCCGAGGCAATAACGAGAACCCTTCGGCCGACCTCGTCCGCGTCTACCTGAACGGCATTGGTAAGACTGCCCTGCTGACTGCTGAGGACGAGGTTGAACTCTCCCAGCGCATTGAGGCCGGGCTGTATGCGGAGCAGCTGCTCAAGAGCGGCGAGCCGTTGACTCGTGCGAAGAAGCGCGATGTGAAGATCCTGGCACGCGAAGGCAAGGCCGCACGTACTCACCTGCTTGAGGCTAATCTGCGCCTCGTGGTCTCGTTGGCCAAGCGCTACACGGGCCGTGGCATGCCACTGCTGGACCTGATCCAGGAGGGCAACCTGGGGCTCATTCGCGCGATGGAGAAGTTCGATTACAAGAAGGGCTTCAAGTTCTCCACTTACGCCACCTGGTGGATCCGCCAGGCGATCACCCGCGGCATGGCGGACCAGTCGCGCACTATTCGCCTGCCGGTGCACCTGGTGGAGCAGGTCAATAAGCTTTCCCGCATCAAGCGCGAGATGTACCAGCACCTGGGTCGTGAGGCGACGTACGAGGAGCTGGCTGAGGAGTCGGGGATCCCGGAGGACCGGATCGAGATGCTGATGAAGCAGTCCCGCGACCCGGTGAGCCTCGACATGCCCGTCGGCACCGACGAGGAAGCCCCGTTGGGCGACTTCATCGAGGACTCCGAGGCAGAGGACGCCGAGGCTGCAGTCGTCGCCAGCCTGCGCCACTCCGACATCCGCTCCGTGCTGGCCACGTTGGAGCAGCGAGAGCAGGATGTCATCACCCTGCGCTATGGCCTCGATGATGGCCTGCCCCGCACGTTGGACCAGATCGGCCGTCAGTTCGGCCTCTCCCGTGAGCGGGTGCGCCAGATCGAGCGCGAGGTCATGGCTAAGCTGCGGGAGGGCCAGCGCGCGGACAAGCTCCGCGAATACGCCGTATAGTGCGCCACTCCCCAAGACCGGGGATGTATGGTTGAGGCATTGATTTTTTCGAGGCTTCCATCAGCTCGAAAGGTGAGAAAGGGCGAGTAGGGTGCGAGACCTAGTAGACACCACGGAGATGTACCTCCGGACGATTTACGAGCTCGAGGAAGAGGGCATCCCGCCGCTGCGCGCCCGGATCGCTGAGCGGCTTGAGCAGTCCGGCCCCACGGTGAGGCAGACGGTGGCCCGCATGGAGCGCGATGGTCTGCTCTCCGTTGAGAAGGACCGTTCCCTGAAGCTCTCCGACGAGGGTCGAGCACTCGCGACCGCCGTGATGCGCAAGCACCGCCTTGCCGAACGCCTGCTGACCGACGTGATCGGCCTGCCGTGGGACAAGGTTCACGACGAGGCCTGCCGCTGGGAGCACGTCATGAGTGACGAGGTCGAGCAGCGCCTCGTTGAGGTTCTCGACGAGCACGACACCTCCCCCTTCGGCAACCCCATCCCGGGGCTGAATTTCCTGACCGAACAGGCGGCGGACGGCACGGATATCTCCCAGACGGCCGTGGCGGAAGACCCGAATTCGGTCCGCGCCGCCGACCTGGCCACCGGCGAGGAACACGAGGCCGTGGTCACCAGCTTTAACGAGATCGTGCAGGTCGAGGGCTCGTTGATGAAGCGGCTGCGCGAGGCGGGCATTCTCCCAGGTGTCGCCGTCTCCGTCATCCCGACTGAGGATCACCTCATTCTGCGTGGCGAATCCGCTGAGGTCGTCATCCCCAGCGAGCTGGCGCACGCGGTCCGCGTACGCAACGTGTCGAACGCTTAACCGCCTCGACGCCTCCTGACCCCGCCAGACCTCGCATTCCTCGATTGAAGAAAGCCCCCACAGTGACTGAATACAACGCAATTGAACCTGGCAGCAACGTCCTCGTCACCGGTGGTGCGGGCTACGTGGGTAGCGTATGCACCGCCGTCCTCGTTGAAAACGGGTTCCACGTCACCGTCGTGGATAACTTGAGCACCGGCAATCGCTCCGCGATCCACCCCAAAGCCAACTTCGTGGAAGGCGACATTGCGGATGTGGCCAGCGAAGTTTTGGCGGATGGCGATTTCGCTGCCGTCTTCCACTTCGCCGCGCGCTCGCTCGTGGGCGAATCCGTGGAGCAGCCGGATGCCTACTGGCACCACAATGTTCTCACAACCCTCACGCTGCTGGACGCGATGCGCGAAGCAGGAGTGAAGAACATCGTCTTCTCCTCCACCGCTGCCTGCTACGGCGAACCGGAGCAGGTGCCTATCACGGAGGATATGCCCACGACCCCGACGAACCCCTACGGTGCCTCGAAGCTGACGATCGACTACATGCTCTCCTCCTACGCCAAGGCTTACGGACTGGCAGCGACGAGCCTGCGCTACTTCAACGTCGCGGGCGCCTATCAGCAGTTCGGTGAGAACCGTGAGGTGGAGACCCACCTGATCCCGATCGTCCTGCAGGTCGCTCTGGGCCACCGCGAGTCGATCAGCATCTTCGGCTCCGATTGGCCCACCAAGGACGGCACAGCAGTGCGCGACTACATCCACATCAAGGACCTCGCGGATGCCCACGTGCTCGCTGCGACGTCCAACGTGGCCGGCGAGCACCGGATCTTCAACCTTGGTAGCGGTGACGGGTTCAGCGTCCGGGAGGTCATCGACACCTGCCGGGAGGTCACCGGGGCCGACATTCCGGCGATCGAGGCCCCACGACGCGCCGGAGACCCAGCAGTGCTCATCGCCTCGAGTGCGAAGGCTATCGCTGAGCTGGGCTGGGAGCCGCAACTCTCGGACCTGAAGACGGTGGTGTCGGACGCGTGGCGGTTTACCTCCGCCCTGGGAGATGCGGCCCACTCCGCTCCCCGTCCCTAAGGTTTCGCGAGCTCACCTCCCTCGGTGTCCAGGTGACGTAGGTGTTCAAGGGCATCCCAGTCCAGCACCCGCATGAAGGCCTCGCGCGTGTCGGCCGGGACGTGTTCGCGCGGGTTCTTCCCGTTCAGGACCCCTGTGGCGATTGCGACCTTATCCTTGACGATCTGGAGCGCGAGGCCGGTTTTCAGGGCTATGACGAGCACCTGGTTATCCTTCCATCCCATGGCGCTGGTCGCCTCGGAGACTGCCCGGCGCGCGGTGTGAAATGCGACCACTCCTTCCCCATTCCCGACGAGTACCTGGGTGAGCACGTAAAGCACATTGCTTCTCACGTCGCCGGCTGTGTGGCGCGCAGTTGCCGCGAGCAGTGAGCGGATGACGGGCGAGGGCATGCCGATTGATGTGGTGATGAGAAAGGCCTGGCTGCGGGGCTCGCCGCAGAGCCGGGCGATCGCGGTCAGCAGCGCCAGGTCTGCCATTGCATCCTCCACCGTGGTGAACCCGTCGAGTATCTCTTCTGTTTTTGCCAATAGTTGGTGGAGGGCGGTGTCCAGACACTGCGGTTCCGCCTGCCCTGCCAGGGGTGGGTCCTGCTGGTCCAGCCAGCATTCCATGTCCTCGCGAGCTGCGAAGTTCAAGGCATTGGTCACCCCCGCGTGGAGAGCTACTGGGTTGGCGCTTTGTACCGGGATGGTCCCCTCGTCCACCCATAGTTGTGTGTGGAGGTCGTATGTCGCCCACTCTTGGTGGTCTGCAATCTCCTGAGCCCAGTGGCTGGTGTGCACGGGGATTCCGGCCAGGGCGAGTTGGGTGCGTGTGTCAGTGAATACGTCGACGGCGCGGGCCGGGGTGCCACCGATAACGAGGATGATCGCCTGCGGGCATTGATCCGTCGGCACGGTGTCCGAGATGGGAGCCCCCAGTGCGGCACAGAAGGTGTCGAGGGCCTCCTCGGTGCTATCGCCGTCCAGGTCGGCTCTCACGACGGGGCCTACCTGAAAGGTGACGGTGGCGTGTGTGGTGGCGCGGTCACCCGGGTTGCTGCCTCGAGGTGGCCCGTCCTTGCTGACCGGTTGGAGTCCGATGAGCACCAAGGAGTCCTGCGGTGTGAAACCGAGCATGGCTGGTAGGCCTGCGAGCAGAGCCCCGGGGTCGGCTCCCAGGGAGATGCTGCGATGCCCAGCTGGTGCTGTGCTGTGCCCTTGGCGGCCCCGTAGCCTGTTGTCGGATGGTGGGGCCTGCGCGGCGGTTGTCTCGTGGGGAATATTGCGATGGTCGTTGTGGTTGGAATGACGTGAATCGTGTGATCTCATGAGCAAAGTGTGCTCGATCACCCGGTCAGCCCCAGCGCAGCAGCGTTGGTCTGCGGAGGAGAACCGCCAGGGCCCTGTGGACACGCAGTGGACTGTGGATAACTTCCCCACGCCGGAGCCCGCCACGTGTTTTGGCTGGCCTGAACTCGGTTAATGCCGAGATCTCCGGCCCGCTGCCCCGCAGTCGTTGTAAAGAAAGGGAGCGCAAAGACGATGCCTCAGGACAATTCTTTTAGCCGCCGTCCCCGGAACACCATGTATGAGATGGAATATCCCGTTCCGCTGGAGGCGGATTCGCCGGACGAAGGTATTCCGATGCTGATCGCGCTCCAGGGCTATGCCGATGCGGGCCAGGCCATCGCAGTCAGTGGAAATCACCTCCTGGAGGCTCTGGATAGCTCGGTTGTCGCCAGCTTCAACCTCGATGATCTACTGGATTACCGCGCACGGCGCCCCAGCATCACGATCGACCAGAATCGTATCACCAAGTCCGACAAGCTCAGCCTGGACGTGCGCATCGTCAAGGACGTCAACGACCGGCCGTTCCTGCTGGTCGCCGGCCCAGAGCCGGACCTGAAGTGGGAGGCATTCGGGCACGCGATCATGGAGTTGGCGCAGCGAGCGAATGTCTCCCGTGCGATTTCCTTCTATGCTGCCCCGATGACGGTGCCGCACACCCGCCCGCTGGTGATTTCCGCGCACGCTTCGGACCCGTCCCTGGTGCGGGATTACCACACGTGGGACGCACGGCTGGTGATCCCGGGGGCTGCTGCGCTCGAGACCGAGATGCAGCTGTCTGCCGCGGGATTCGACGCCATTGGGCTCACGGCCCATGTGCCGCACTACATCGCGGGTTCAGAGTACCCGGAGGCAAGCTACGCGCTGCTGAAGGCCTTCGGCGACCTTGCCGACCGCGAGCTGCCGTTGAAGGCGCTGGAGAAGGATATGTCGCGCGTACAGCAGCAGCTCGCACAGCAGACGGAGGATTCCCACGAGATCGCTACCGTCGTTGGGGCCCTCGAGCAGCAGTACGACAAGGAAGTCCGTAGGCTTCGAAAGAAGAAAAGTTCGTTGCTCGAGCCAGGACAGGACATCCCTACTGGCGAGGAGCTGGGCGCCGAGTTCGAGGCATTCCTGGCCCGCATGAATGACGCGGCGGATACCGATTCCGCGGCCGGCGGGGAGGATCCGGCGGATCCCACCCATAGCAACGACCCACACGACGACGATGAAGGAGACTCACAGTAGTGGGAATCGCTGCCCAGCTGGCCGACCTACTCCCCGACCTCGACGAGGTCCCTGAAGGGCTCGTTGACGACGCCGTGTTGGCGTCCTTCCTGCGGTGGACGGAAGACCGCGGGATCAGCCTCTACGAGGCGCAGAAGGAGGCAGCCACGGCGTTGGTCGCCCAGGACCACGTCATCCTGGCGACCCCCACGGGGTCCGGGAAGTCGATGGTGGCCCTGGCGGCCCACTTCGTGGCGCTGGCGCGCGGGCAGCGCAGTTTCTACACCGCCCCAATCAAAGCCCTGGTCAGCGAGAAGTTCTTCGACCTCTGCGCAACCTTTGGCCCTGAGAATGTGGGCATGATGACCGGTGATGCGACCGTCAATGGTGGTGCCCCCATCATCTGCGCCACCGCCGAGATCCTCGCCAATATCGCGTTGCGCGACGGGAAGGACGCGCAGGTCGACCAGGTGGTCATGGATGAGTTCCACTACTACTCCGAGCCCGACCGTGGCTGGGCCTGGCAGGTGCCCCTCCTGGAACTCCCCCACGCCCAGTTCCTGCTGATGAGCGCCACGCTGGGAGACACTGCGTGGCTGGAGAAGGATCTGACCGACCGCACCGGCAGGCCCTGCACCCACGTTTCTGGCTCCGTCCGCCCGGTTCCGCTGAGCTTCGACTACGTCTATACCCCGGTGCACGAGACGATCGAGGAGCTAGTCAAGGATGGCAAGGCCCCGGTCTACGTCGTACACTTCACCCAGCGCGAGGCCATCGAGCGCGCTCAGGCGCTGACGAGCCTGAGCTTGGTCAGCGAAGAGAAGAAGAAGGCGATCGCCGAGGCGATCGGGAACTTCAAGTTCACCACCAGCTTCGGCAAGACCCTATCCAAACTGCTGCGCCGCGGGATTGGTGTCCACCACGCCGGCCTGCTGCCAAAATACCGGCGCCTGGTGGAACAGCTCGCCCAGCAGGGTCTGCTGACCGTCATCTGCGGCACCGACACCCTGGGCGTGGGAATCAACGTCCCGATCCGCTCGGTGCTCATGACGGAGCTAGCGAAGTTCGACGGCGAACGCCACCGCATCCTGAAGTCCCGGGAGTTCCACCAGATCGCCGGACGAGCAGGACGCGCAGGCTACGACACGGAAGGCACCGTCGTCGTCCAGGCGCCGGAACACGAGATCGAGAACTTCCGGCTTCGCCAGCGCGCTGGGACGGACCCGAAGAAGCTCAAGCGGCTGCGCAAGAAGTCCGCACCACAGGGCCGAACCACCTGGTCCGAGTCCACGTACGAACGCCTGCTCACCGCGGAGCCAGAGGAGCTGGTCAGCCAGTTCACGATGAGCAACTCGATGCTGCTGAACATCGTCGCTCGCAAGGAATGGACCTTTGCTGCCCTCAAGCGTCTGCTCCGCAGCAGCCACGAGACCCGCGCGAAGCAGAACGCTCACATCCGCACCACGATCGAGCTCTACCGTGGCCTGCTTCGGTCCGAGGTGGTCGAGGAGTTCGCGGCGGACACGCCGTCCGGGAAGGACGCCCGGCTAACCCAGGAACTGCAGCGAGACTTCGCGCTCAACCAACCGCTGGCCCCGTTCGCGCTGGCTGCTCTAGACCTGCTCGACCCGGAGTCCCCGGAGTTCACCCTGGACGTGATCTCCACCTTCGAGGCGGTTCTCGACGATCCCCGCCAGGTACTCAGCGGCCAGCAACGCGCAGCCCGCGATGAGGAGCTCGCCGCGCTCAAGGCGGAGGGCGTCGACTACACCGAGCGGATGAACATCCTCGAGGACGTCACCTACCCGCAGCCGCTGGCCGAATCCCTCGACAATGCCTTCGACATCTTCTGCGAATCCAACCCCTGGGCGAAGGACTTCGACATCTCCCCGAAGTCCGTTCTGCGCGACATGATCGAAAAGGGCATGACCTTCTCGGACATCATCGCCACCTACCGTTTGGGACGTTCCGAGGGCGTGGTGCTGCGCTACCTCACCGACGCGTGGCGCACCCTGGACCATTCGGTGCCACAGAGCTACCGCACGGAGGAGCTCGAGGACATCATCGAGTGGCTGGGCGAGCTCATCCGCCAGGTGGACTCCTCCCTGCTGGATGAGTGGGCCACCCTCTCCGACCCGGATGCTCCGCTGACCGAGGAGCAGGTCACGGAGCATGCCTTCGGGGTCACCGATAGTTCCGCGCTCTCGGCCAACAAGCGAGCACTGCGGCGGATGGTACGCAACCACATGTTCCGCCACGTGGAGCTCTTCGCCTTCGAGAAGGAGGAGCAGCTGGCGGAGCTGGATTCCTACCTGGAGGACGCCCCCGATTGGCCCGCCGCCATGGACGATTACTTCGAGGAGTATGCGGACCTGGGGGTTGACGCCGACGCGCGTTCCAACTCAATGGTGCTCATCGACGAGAACCCAGAGGCCGCGCCCGGCCAATGGCGGGTGCGCCAGATTCTGGATGACCCGGAGAAGGACCACGGCTGGGCCTTCGAGGGCATGGTGGACCTGGCCGCTACCGACGAAGCCGGAGAGGTGCGCCTAGCCAGCCTGGTTATTCACCAAGGCTAGCGGCCAGCTCCGCCCGGGCGGTTTCCTGCACCGCTGCAAAGGACTCAGAGAGGATGCGGCCGAGCTCCTCATAATCCTCGGTACGCACGCTGCTGGAGCGGTGGGCAATCCCCACCGTGCGGCCAGCCGCCTTCTCCTCGGGGTGGAATGTCGCCAAGCCGATGCCCGGGCGCTGGCACTCACTGGGCACCGCACTCAGCGGAACAAGGGTCGCGCCCTGCCCGGCGGCGACGAGGTGAACCACGGTGGACAGACTCGTTGCCCGGGTCACCGCCAGCCGGGGGTCATGGCTCATATTTACCCTGCGGCACAGGTCCATCACCTGGTCCCGCAAACAGTGCCCCTCGTCGAGAAGCAGGAGGTCGAGTTTTTCGAGGTCGGCGACGCGCAGGTCGCGGCGACCGGCCATCGGGTGGCCTTCTGGGACGACCACCACGAACTCCTCCTCGTAGAGGGGAATCGTGGTCAGCCCGGCGTCCTCAACCGGAAGCCCCAACACCGCGACGTCGATGCGCCCCTGCCGAAGGGCATCCACCAGGTGGTGGGTCTTCTCCTCCACGATGCGGGGGGCATCCCTAGCCTGCGGTTCGTCGAGGGCGCGCAAGAAATCCGGGAGCAGGAATGGGGCGATCGTCGGGATCATGCCCACGACCAGGGCACTGCCCAACCCGCCTTTCACAGAATTGGCGTGATCAACGAGGGCGTCCACGCTCTCCAGCGTGGCGTGGGCGAAAGGCAGCAGCGAGCGCCCCATCGGCGTCACGATGACTTTTCGGGTGGAGCGCTCGATCAGCTGCACTCCGAGCCCCTGCTCGAGGGTCGCGAGAGCCTGCGAGAGCGATGGCTGGGAAATGCCCAGGTGCGCCGCGGCGGTGCCGAAGTGGCCGTGTTCCGCGATCGTCGCGAAGGTCCGGACCTGCGCAATGGTCGGCCGATACTCTTTGTGGGTCACAGCTACCTATCAATGTTTCAACAATGCTGAAGCCTTATCCTACGCGAGCTGGCCGGGTGGTTTTAGCCAAAAGCTATGAATGGCTCCCGGCTACAGGTGCCAGCCACAGAGTTGTTAAGCTGGAGCCCTAATGAGCAGGGAAAATAGCGATAAGAGCACGCAAAAATCAGCGCAACAGCCGTCGCGGCACGCCAGAAACGGGCGTCACCGCAACCGCGGGGGCAAGTCGCGCCGCCGGGGACGCAGCGGCCGACAGCGCCGGGAGCGCACGGCCGGCGTCAATCTGCCCCAGCAGGACCGGGTCTTCCCTCAGATCCACTTCCCTAGCGAGCTGCCCGTCTCGGAGCGCCAGGCGGATATCGAAAAGGCTATCGCTGAAAATCAGGTTGTCATCATCGCCGGTGAGACTGGCTCCGGTAAGACCACGCAGATCCCGAAGATGTGCCTGAACCTGGGTCGCGGCAAGCGGCAGCGCATCGGGCACACCCAGCCGCGGCGCATCGCCGCCCGCAGCGTGGCGGACCGCATCGCCGAGGAGCTCGGATCGAGCACGGATAAGCCGGATTCCCTGGTCGGTTACAAGATCCGCTTCGACGATAAGACCAGCGAGAACACCGCGGTCAAACTCATGACCGACGGTGTGCTTCTCAACGAGATCCAGCGCGACCGGCTACTCCGCGAATACGACACGATCATCATCGATGAGGCGCACGAGCGCAGCCTGAACATCGACTTCCTGCTGGGCTACCTGAAGAATCTGCTGCCGAAGCGCCCGGATCTGAAGCTGATCATCACCTCCGCGACGATCGACCCCGAAAGCTTCGCGGAGCACTTCGCCAGCGCCGATGGCACACCCGCGCCGATCGTCGAGGTCTCGGGGCGAACCTACCCGGTCGAGATTCTTTACCGCCCGCTGGAGCGAAGCTATACCGACCCGGACAGTGGGGAGATCACCACCCACGTGACGGACCCGTTGGACGGGCTGATCGAGGCCGTCGACGAGCTGTGGAGCTTCGGCAGCGGCGACATCCTGTGCTTCTTCTCCGGGGAACGCGAGATCCGCGACGCCGCCGAGGCGCTGGATAAGCATCTGAACCGCGACCGGCGCGGGGCACGCGTCGACATCCTCCCCCTGTTTGGGCGACTGTCGAATGCGGAACAGCACCGCGTGTTCAACCCTGGCCAACGCCGCCGGATCGTGTTGGCCACGAATATCGCCGAGACGTCCCTGACCGTGCCGGGCATCCGCTTCGTCGTGGATACCGGCTATGCGCGCATCTCCCGCTACTCCAATCGCACGAAGGTACAGCGACTGCCGGTCGAGGAGATCAGCCAGGCCTCCGCGAAGCAGCGTTCGGGCCGTTGTGGCCGTGTCGCCGACGGTATTGCGATCCGGCTGTATTCGGAAGAAAACTTCGAAGCCCGACCGGAGTTCACCGACCCCGAAATTCTGCGCACCCACCTGGCCAGCGTCATCCTGGCGATGCTTGCTCTTGGCCTCGGTGATATCCAGAAGTTCCCCTTCCTGCAGGCCCCTGACTCTCGCGCGGTGCGCGACGGCGTGGCCCTGCTCAGCGAGCTGGGCGCGATCTCCGGAGGCGACCGGCACGCGTTGACGGACGTGGGACGGGACATGTCTCGCATCCCGACCGACCCCCGCTTGGCGCGCATGATGGTCGCCGCCCACCGGCTGAACATCCTGGATCAGGTCACCGTCATCGTCGCTGCGCTATCCATCCAGGACGTCCGGGAACGGCCGCTGGAGAAGCAGCAGCAGGCCGATGAGCTCCACGCGCGTTTCAAGGCGAACTCGGACTTCATCTCCACCCTGAAGCTGTGGAGCTACCTGCAACAGCAGCGCGCCGAGCTCAGCGGTAACCAGTTCCGCAAGCTCTGCCAGCGGGAGTTCATCCACTACTTGCGTGTCCTGGAGTGGGCGGATCTGGTTCGTCAGCTGCTCAATATCGCCAAGGAGCTGCGCTGGTCCGTGCCGAATATTCGGCATGTCCGGCAGCTGACCTTCGACGGCGAGCCCATCGCCGAAGATGATGTCCACCGAGCCCTGCTGGCCGGGCTGATCAGCCACATCGGCATGCGGGAGGGCGAGAGCCGCCAGTTCACCGGCCCCCGCAATTCGCACTTTGTGGTGCACCCGAGCTCCCATGTGGCGAAGAAACCACCGCAGTGGATCATGGCCGCGGAGCTGGTCGAGACATCCCGGATTTTCGCCCGAACGGCGGGGCCGATCCGCCCGGAGTGGGTGGAATCAATCGCGCCCCACATGGTGAAGTACACCCACTCGGAGCCGCACTGGTCCTCGAAGCGCGGTGCGGCGATGGTCTACGAAAAGGCCCTCCTGCTTGGACTCCCCATCGTCACGGAGCGACGCGTCAACCTGGGTCGTATCGACCCGGAGCTGGCACGGGACATGTTCATCCGCAAGGCGCTGGTCGAGGGCGACTGGGAGACGCGACACAAGTTCTACCGCCACAATCAGGAGCTTCTTGAGCAAGCCGAGAAGCTGGAGGATAAGGCCCGTCGCCGGGACATCGTGATCGACGATGATGCCCTGTTTTCTTTTTACGACGCCCGCCTGCCCGCAGACATCATCTCCAGCCGACATTTTGATTCCTGGTGGAAGAAGGCACGCCACAAGAAGCCGGACCTGCTGGACTTTTCCCTTGACGCGCTCATCGATTCGCACGAAGGGGCCGCGGAGGCCAACGAGTTCCCGGACACCTGGCGGCAGGGCAGCCTGGAGTTCGACCTGGAGTATGTCTTCGACCCCACCGATCCGCGCGACGGCATCACCATGCAGGTTCCACTCCCCCTGCTGGCGAACATCGACCCCGAAATCACGCAGTGGTTGGTTCCAGGCATGCGCCACGAGCTAGCGGTAGCGCTCATCCGTTCCCTGCCAAAGGCGATCCGCAAGTCGGTGGTCCCGGCAACCGATTTCGCAACACGGGCGCTGGAGGCCATGACGCCCTATGACGGGGCGATCGACGAGTCGCTGGCCGACGCGCTGCGCTCGCTGGGCGGTCGGGGCATCAACGCCACCGACTTCGACTGGGCCAAGGTGCCTGACCACCTGCGCATGAATTTTGCGGTGATTGATCGCCGCGGCAATGTGGTGCGCACCGGCCGGGACATCGTCGCACTCCAGCGGGAGCTGGCCGGTGATGTCCGCCAGGCAATTGCGGCGGCGAGTGCTCGGTCCCTGCGTGGTGGCCAGGGTTCTACGGCTGCCAGCCCGCTGGATGCCAAGGTGCACCAGAAGGGTGCGGGCGCAGCTGGCAAGAAGGGCCGTGGCGCTGGCGGGAAGCAGAAGTCGGCTCAGGGCGGGGCCGGTGTGGGTGGCGTGCTTCAGCACGCTGACGAGTGGTCGGCCGAGAGTATCGGCGATATCCCTGAGTCCATCGAGACTGTCGTCGACGGCCAAGCTGTCAACGCGTTCCCCGCACTGGTTGCCAGCTTCTCCGCTGGCAAGACGGGTCACCGCAGCACGCGTTTCGAGCTCAAGGCCTTCCCCACCGAGCAGGCGGCGAAGGCGCAGCAGTTCTCGACGGTGCTGGGTCTGATGGCCGAGGCCACCCCGATTTCCGCCGGCCAGATGCTCAAGGGGCTGCCGTTGCGCCAGCGTGTGGCGCTGGAGAACTATCCGAACGGTGGTATTGAGGCGTTGGTGGACGATGCGCGCACGGCGGCGTGCCGCCAGCTTCTGGAGAAGATTGGCCCGGTGATCAGAACCCCTGACGAGTGCGAACGGGCCTGCCAGACGGCACGCCAGCAGGCTCCTGGTCTGGTGCGCCAGATCCTGGTTGCATTCGCCCCTGCCGCATTAGCGATCCAGGACATCTCCGCGGAGCTGGAGCAGTGGGATGGTCCCGCGATTGCGGAGATGAAGAAGCAGGTGCAGTTGTACGCCGCGGACCACAGTCTGGTGACGTGGGGTATTCAGCGCCTCCGGCACGTCCCCCGGTACGTCGAGGCTATGAAGGAGAGGCTGGCACTGCTGGAGCGGGATCCTGATCGCGAGGCGGAGCTGGCGGAGGAGCTGGCGGAAGCGATGAAGATTTATCAGCAGACGGTGGATCGCCTGCCCAGCGCCCGGCAGGCTTCGCCCCAGGTCAAGGACCTGCGTTGGCTGATCGAGGAGCTCATGGTGGCTCTATTTGCCCAGCATTTGGGCACTGCACGCAGCGCATCACTGCAGCGGGTTCGCAAGGCTGCCGGTCAGATCCGCTAGTCCGTGGTGCGCCGGGAGAGTGAGCGCCGGGGACGGCGCTATGGTCTCGGTTTTAGTTGCCCGGGTGCGGAGGGTTGCACTGGTGCTGGCTGCGCAGCAATGCGATCTCTGCCTCGAAGTCCTCGGAGGAGCTGAAGGACTTATACACGGAGGCGAAGCGGAGGTAGGCGACTTCGTCGAGTCGGCGCAGCGGAGGCAGGATCGCCAGGCCAATGTCGTGGGCGTTGACCTGGGATCCGTAGTCCGCACGAACGCTCTGCTCAACCTCGTGGGCGAGCAGCTTGAGGTCGTCATCTGACACATCGCGTCCCTGGCAGGCTTGCCTTACACCCTTGATGACCTTCTCGCGGCTGAATTCCTCCGTCACCCCGTTGCGCTTCGTTACAAGAAGGACCGAGCGCTCCATGGTGGTGAACCGAGTGAGGCATTGCAGGCACTCCCGGCGGCGGCGGATGGCAATTCCGCCTTCGACAACTCGGGAGTCCACAACACGGGAATCTTCACAGCGACAACTTGGGCACAGCACGCCACTAGTTTATGCCCAGCACGCAGAAAAAGCGCCCCGGCGGATTCCACAGTTCCCCCCCAATTCGATCGCCACGGCACTACTCCGCCAAGCCGAGCGGAAGATGGCTAGTCCGCCGCCTCGGCTGACGCGATCTCAGACACGGCCGCGGTGGCGGCAGGATCCTGCTCGTCACCACCCTGGCCCATCGCCAGCGGAGACAGTCCAAGGCTGAGTACCAATGCAATTCCACTCAGCAGCACCCCACCCCGGGAAGTGGCCACCCGGTTGGCAATATCCATTCCACGGCGAAGTGCAGAGGCCTGCGAAGCCATGACCCGCTGGGAACGAGCATTCGCTAGCGGGTGAGCGAAGCGACGCTGCTGCACGAAGTTCGGAGTGAAGGCCCGCCCCTCACCATGGGTATTCGAACGTACATTCTTGCCGACGCCAGGTGAAACGACCCCGGAAAGCGACTCGGAACCTTCGAACAGGACCCGCTCAGTTGGAATAGCGACGCGTCGACCGGCGCGAGACGCAGCCGCAGGGGCGTGGGAAACGTTCTTAACGAGAGTCATAGTAGATTCCTTCCTCGTTCGAATTCCGATCATCAGCGCTGATCTTTCCGATGAATCACCGGTAACCAGCCGTTGGATAGGAGTGAATCATCCGCTAGGGACAGCGCCCCAACACCGCCTCACATGTATCGAACGGGTGTTCTAGGCGGCTACATCGAAAATATAGCACGCACGTTCGAAGAAAGTCGAGCGTTTTACCCCAAATATCGAACATGCAGGTGATACAGTGGGTGCCAGCGCGGTCGAGGCCTCCCTCGAACGCGGGAGCATAAGTTTTCAATCACAAGCCAGGTGGCACACGCAGCTGACTGCCGCCCGGGCCGCAAGGAGAGTTCACCGTGACGACGTCCCCCGAGTCCCCCCGTCGGCGCCCAGGCCGCCCCAAGAAGAGCGCTGCAGATGCGAAGATCAAGGGCAACCTGAGCTCCCGCCAACGCCGCATCCTGGAGGTCATCAAGGACTCCACGGTTCTCCGGGGCTATCCCCCAAGCATCCGCGAAATCGCAGATGCTGTCGGTCTCCAATCCACATCCTCGGTGTCCTACCAACTCAAGCAACTTGAGGAGAAGGGCTACCTGCGCCGGGAGGACAACAAGCCTCGCGCATTCGATGTTCGAGGCTACGAGGACCACACCAACCCCGGCCTCGTGAAGCCCGTGCCGCGGAAGCAGCCCAAGACCACCCCCGCTCCCGTCTCCGACGACCGCCCCGCAGCGACGTACGTGCCCGTCGTCGGCCAAATCGCCGCCGGCAATCCGATCCTGGCGGAGCAGAATGTGGAAGCGCAGTTCCCACTCCCCGCCGAGCTGGTCGGTACTTCCGACGAGCTTTTCCTCTTGCAGGTGGTCGGCGAGTCCATGCGCGATGCGGGCATCTACGACTCCGACTGGGTTGTGGTCCGCTCGCAGCCGACCGCAGATCAGGGTGACTTTGTCGCCGCCATGATCGACGGGGAGGCCACGGTCAAGGAACTGCACCACGATGAGGACGGTGTGTGGCTGCTCCCCCACAACGATCTGTTCGAACCAATCGCAGGCAATGAAGCGCAGATCCTCGGTAAAGTCTCCGCGGTCCTGCGCAAGATCTAACCCAAGTTTTTGGATTAAGTGGGTATCTAAGCGTGCTTTCAGCTCAGCGTCGTCGACAAATCACCTCGCTTGCCGCCGTGCAGGGCAAGGTCACCGTCACCGAACTCGCGGCCCAGTTTGGGGTCACGGCCGAAACCATCCGTCGGGACTTAGCCCAGCTTACGGCCGAGGGCAAGCTCTACCGGGTCCACGGCGGGGCCGTCCCGGCACGGCAGTTCCAGACCGACTACGTCCCCCTGGAGACGCGGAAACACTCCGCCGCGCTCGCCAAGCAGGTGATCGGCAGGGCCGCAGTGCAGTTCGTTCCCCTCGACGGCGGAACCATCTTCCTGGACTCCGGAACCACGACGGCGATGATCGCCGAGGCCATCGTCGAGCATGCCGAGAGCATCGACAAGAACTACTCCCTGTCCGTCGTGACGAACTCGCCGCACAACGCACTGCTACTTTCTACCGACCCCCGCATCAAGGTCCAGCTGCTGGGTGGCAAGATTCGCGCCCAATCGCAGGCGGTAGTGGGAGACGTTGCCCTCCAGACATTGGCGCTGCTGCACGCTGATGTGGCCTTCATCGGCACCGACGCCTTCACCCTCACCCACGGGCTGTCCACCCACGACGCGGCCGAAGCCGCTATTAAGCGCGCGATGATCGCCTACTCGGACAAAGTGGTCACCCTGTGTGACTCAACGAAGTTCGGCCTGGACTACATCGTGAGCTTCGCCGAACCGGAGAAGATCGATGTGGTCATCACCGATAACTCCGCCCCCGAAGGATTCATCGCCCAGCTCAACGACACTGGCATTCAAACGGTGGTCGTCGACCAGCAGGGGTAGCTGCCGAGCTCCCGCCCCCCACGAACCGGGCTGGCAGCTCCCCCTGCTGCGCTCAATCCCGGCATCCCCCGCGGGCAGCCGCCCGTCCCCAACGCCAGGACTACCCCCAGCCCCCCTCACGGGACTTAGCGCCTCGAGATGTAACGCCCCTCGCCAAAGTTGTCGTAGAGGTAGCGCAGCACCGGGTAGCCCAGGATGATGCCCACCGAGCCCCAAGCAATGCCCTCCATCGGGATGGATCCCACGTTCAGAGTCAGGTTGCCGATGCCGACGATCATCGCCACCGCAGCAGCGGTGAGGTTCACCGGGTCCGTCAGCGAGACCTCGTTATCCATCCAAATGCGCACCCCGAGAAGGCCGATCATGCCGTAGAGCACGAGCGTTGCCCCGCCCAACACACCCACTGGGATGGTAAAAATCGCGGCGCCAAACTTCGGGATGAAGGCCAGCACGATCGCCGTTGCGGCGGCCACCCAGTACGCGGCCGAAGAGTACACCTTCGTCGCGGCCATCACGCCGATGTTCTCCGCATAGGTGGTGGTACCGGAGCCACCACCGGATCCAGCGAGCACCGTGGACATGCCGTCGGCCATCAACGCCTTGCCCGCAAGATCGTCGAGGTTACGGTTCGTCATCGTCGACACGGCCTTCACGTGGCCGACGTTCTCGGCGATGAGGACGACCACCACTGGCAGCGTGATCGTCACGGCGGTCACCGTGAATTCCGGGGTCTCGAAGTGAGGGAAGCCGATCCACGCGGCCTCACCCACGTGCTGCCGCGCCTCCTCCGAGACGCCACCCGAAAGGAAGGCGAAACCCCAACCGGTCAGCACGCCCAAAAGAATTCCGAGTCGAGCCACCATCCCGCGGCCCATCACCGTGAACAGGAGGATCCCCAGCAGTGTCACGCCGGCGATCAGTGGCTGCTCCTGGACGTTGCCCGTCGAGGTGGGAGCGAGGTTCAACCCAATCAGGGCCACGATCGCACCAGTCACGGCCGGTGGCATCACGGCATCCAGCACCTGCCGACCGGCGAGCTGAACCACGAGACCGACCACGAACAGCAGCGCACCAGTGGCCACGATTCCGCCGAGCTGTGCCGCGAAGCCCTCCGCCTGGGTTGCCGCCAGCGGGGCCAAGAAGGCGAAGGAGGAACCGAGGTAGGACGGCAGTCGGTTGCGGGTCACCAACAGGAAGAGAATCGTCCCGAGTCCGGAGAACAGCAGGGTGGTGTTCACCGGGAATCCCGTGATCGTCGGCACCAGGAGGGTCGCACCGAACATCGCGATGACGTGCTGCATACCCACGCCGATGGTGCGCGGCCACGAGAGGCGCTCCTCAGGCTTTACGACCCCGCCCGGTTCGATGTCGCGGCCGTTGCCGTGCAAATCCCAGCCGAAAAACGAGCCGCGGTGCTCCGTCTTCTCTCCTGGCCCTGGCGTGCCCGGCTCCGAACTACCTGCTTTGTTCTGCGCGCTTAGCGCCCCATTGTCCTTAGTCACGGCCATAACAATACTGCAGCTAAGGAGGGTTCAGTGCGTCAGCTCCGCGTCCCGCACGCAACGGGCGGATTAGCTGGTCGCGGCGCCGTCGACGTCCAGATCGTCATGCTCTCGGTCAGTCACGCGGAAGGCGTCCAGCTCCCGGGCGAGCTTCTTCGGGACGCGAGCGGTGAGGACGGTGCCGGTGGCGTCGTATTCCTCCTGTGTGACGGTACCCAGGTCGTGAATGCGGGAGACGACGTCGCCCCGGTCGAACGGGACCGCGAACACTCCCGTCTCGTCCAGTGAGTTTAGGAAGAGCTCGAGCCTGGTCTCCAGCTCGTCGATGCCCTCCCCGGTGTGTGCGGAGACGAACACCACGTCGTTGAGCTTGTGGCGCAGCTCGGCGAGGACCAGCGGATCCGCCTTGTCGATCTTGTTGACCACCATGATCTCTGGCGGGGCGTCCTGGCCACTCTCGGCGACGATCTCGCTGATCACCGTGTTCACCGAACGGATCTGTTCGAGTGGGAAGGGGTCGGAGCCGTCGACGACGTGCAGAACGACGTCCGCGGCCATGACCTCCTCCAGCGTGGAGCGGAAGGCTTCGACCAGCTGCGTCGGCAGGTGGCGGACGAAGCCCACGGTGTCGCTGAAAATCACGCTGCGCCCATCGGCGAGTTCCGCCTTGCGGGTCGTGGGGTCCAGGGTGGCAAACAGCGCGTCCTCGACGAGCACACCCGCGCCAGTCAGCGCATTAATCAGCGAGGACTTTCCTGCGTTGGTGTATCCGGCGATTGCGACCTGGGGAACCGCAGAGGCGTCGCGGCGCTGGCGCTTGGTATCGCGGGAGGTCTTCATCGCCGCGATTTCCTTGCGCAGGCGTGCCATCTCGGCGCGCAAGCGGCGACGGTCGGCCTCGATCTTCGTCTCACCCGGGCCACGCAGACCGACGCCGCCATTGGAGCCAGCCCGGCCACCCGTCTGTCGTGACAGCGAGGTACCCCAGCCGCGAACCCGGTTGATGAGGTACTCCATCTGAGCCAGGGAGACCTGGGCTTTGCCCTCGCGGGACTTCGCGTGCTGCGCGAAGATATCGAGAATCAGCATGGTGCGGTCGATGACCTTCGCGTTCAGCGCGTTCTCCAGGGCGATCATCTGTCCGGGGCTCAGCTCACCATCGCAGATCACGGTATCCGCGCCCGTGGATTGGATGATCTCCGCGAGCTCGCTGACTTTGCCGCGGCCGATATAGGTGCCCGGGTCCGGCTTATCGCGCTTCTGATAGACCGTCTCCAGGACCTCGGATCCAGCGGTCTCAGCAAGGGCGACCAGCTCCTCCAGGCTCGCTTCGATCTGAGCGATTGTTCCCTCGGTCCACACCCCCACGAGGATGACCTTCTCCAGGCGAAGCTGGCGGTACTCGACCTCAGTAATCTCGGACTGATCGTCCGTGTAGCTGCTGACCCCTCTGGTCAGCCGCCGGAGGCTGGAACGCGCCTCCAGATCGAGCTCACCGATGGTCGGACTCTGCTGAGATTCGAGGTCGAAATCCTCGCCCTCCGACGAGTCTGTAAAAAGATCGACAACATTATCTGAATTTGAAGCCATTGCCTTCCAGTTCTACACTGTCACCTGCATAAAAGAAAGTAAATAGCGGGCTTATCCGGGGCGTAAACCCCGGCGGTGTCCCCACTCGCTCATGCTCCTTTCACCGGCTGTGGGCCGGGACGCTGAGCACGTGTCAACCCCGCTATCCCGCTCCCCGATTTTTAAGGCGTTGGTTTCCCATGGCTACTGCATCCCAGAAGGCGATTCCCGAGCTCAGCAGCGTTGGATTGGTCTATCCCCAGTGGCAGGATGCCCTCGAGGCCGCTTATGCCTCCGGCCAGCTTTCCGTCATCGGGGAGGTATCAGGTGGCCAGGTGCTCCAGTACGCGGACGCTTCCGGCGCGACGCTGACGATCCTCGCTGCCCCGCCGTATGGCTCCTTCGTGGGCCTGCACCCGGCAGGCCAGCTGTCCACGACGGGGCACGTGACGATGGTCAACGACCTCATCGGGATCGTGGACATCGTCGCCGATAGCCCGATGCTGCAGGTCAGCGGGGCAAGCGCCCCAGTGATCACCTCCTTCACCGCGACGGTTGGTCAAGGCCCCATGATCGCTGAGCAGGAGCCGCTGGAGTACCAGCCACTCTCGATCTCCGCGTTGGCCACGGATGTCCGCATCTTCCCGGACGCTGTCGCCTTCGCAGAGTCCGGCGGCACCGAGGTCGGCTCCGTGACCTCCCGGGGACTATCCGATCTCAACAACGGCGCTACCTCCCCGCACGCCCAGGCCACGGTCGCGGTCGAGGTTTCCGAAGCGGAGTTGAAGACGAATGAGCTGAACGGCCAACAGTTCTGGGCGTTGACCTGCCGCCGCCCGTTCGAGTTCTGCCTCGCGGTCGCCGCGGATCACCCCGACCTTCCGACGGACGCCACCCGCCCACCGTTCGCCACCCCTGGCGCTGTCATCAGCGGGGACGTCCAGTTCGCCATCAGCATTAATGATCCTGGTGCCTGTAGCCCCGGCGGCTGCGGCAGCGGGGATTGTGGCTGCGGAGGCCACTAGCTCTAGGTGTTTCCCCGCAGCTCGTCGATGACCTGGTCGGCGAGCAGGCCAGGGTCGGCGAGAGTCGCATCCAACCAGTGGATCCGCGGGTCACGGCGGAACCAGCTGCGCTGGCGGCGGGCATAGCGACGGGTTCCCACGACCGTATCCTCCCGGGCCTGTTCCATGCTGCACTCCCCCGCCAGCGCGCTTAAGACCTGGGCGTAGCCAATCGCTTTGCCGGCCGTGGATTCCCGACTCAGCCCAGCTGCGGCCAGTCCCTCGACCTCCGCGACGAGACCAGCGGCAAACATACGATCGACGCGAGCCTCCAGCCGGGGGTTGAGCCAATTCCCCGGGGCGTTGAGCCCGAAGATCCTCGTCCCCCACCGGGTTGGGACGTTCTTCGGCGGTTGCGAGGCCGCGAAGGGTTTGCCCGTCAGCTCGATGACCTCCAAGGCGCGGACAATGCGGCGCGGGTCCTTTTGCTCAATGATGTCTGCCGCATCGGGATCCTTGGAACGCAACACCTCATGGAGCGCTTCCACTCCGATGCGATCCTGTTCGGCCATCCACTTCGCCCGCACCGCCGGGTCGGTCGGCGGGAACTGCCAGTCGTCGACCAGCGCCTGCAGGTACATCATCGAGCCGCCGACGATGATCGGACGGGCACCGCGGGCCTGGATCTGTTCCACCGTCTCCCCCGCCATCGCGCGGTACGCAGCCACGCTGGCCGTGTCATCGACGTCCAAACAGTCGAAGAGGTGGTGCGGGAATTCGGCGCGTTCAGCGCGGGATATCTTGGCGGTGCCGATATCCATGCCGCGGTACATCTGCATCGAATCGCCGTTGATAATCTCCACCGGCTGATCCAGTCTGCGCGCAAGTTCGAGGGAAAGCTCGGATTTACCGGAGCCCGTGGGCCCCACGATCAATAGTGGACGCAGGCTGTCCGCTGCGGTTACCCCGGCGGGTGCGGTGAGCGGCGAATCTGTTTGAGAGTTATCCATGGCTATCACCGCCAAATCTTAGTCTCCGGACGCCTTAAAGCCTCAGTTGGCCGCGGTCTTGGCCGGGGCATCTGCCATAATGAGTCCGCAACGAGTATTTCCCCTCGCGGAGCCGGTGACTGACGTGCAAAGGAAGAAAGCATGACCGACAAGCAGCAGAGTTCCCAGCCCCAGACCGGGGCTGCCCGCCCGAAGCCGGGCCCACGCCCAGGCCCGGGTGCCATGCCCAAAAAGGTGAAGCCCACCCCGGGGATGAAGGCGCAAGCTCCTGTGTCAGTACACCCGGTCAGGTCCAATCCAGCGGACTTCGGGCGAGTCGACGCCGACGGTGCGGTGTGGCTGCGCCGCGAAGGCCATGAGGACCGCGTTGTCGGGCAGTGGCAGGCTGGGGCTCCCGAGGAGGGGCTCAAGCACTTCGGTGCGAAATTCGATGACCTCGCCACGCAGGTCGCCACGCTCGAGACGCGGCTGAGCACCCAGCCGGAGCAAGCGGCAACGATCAAGGCCTCGGCCACCGAGCTCCTCGACGGACTGGATGATGCGGAGGTCGTGGGTGATCTCAATGCCCTGCAGACCAAGCTTGAGGCGTTGCTGCGGGACTGCGACAAGGCGCACCAGGACGTCGCGCAGGCCAAGGCGGAGCGCAAGGACCGGGCCCTCCGGGGTAAGAGGGCACTTGCCGAGGAGGCTGAGAAGCTGGGCGAAAGCTCGACCGAGTGGAAGGCAACGGGAGACCGTTTCCGCGCGATGGTCGACGAGTGGCGAGGATTCCGCGGCCTTGATAAGAAGACCGACGATGAGTTGTGGGAGCGTTTCTCCCGGGCTCGCGAGCAGTTCAATAAGCGCCGTGGGGCTCACTTCGCAGACCTCGATAAGCAGCGCGAGGTGGCACGCCGAAAGAAGGAAGAGCTCATCGTCGCCGCGGAGGAGCTCCAGCACTCCACCCGCTGGGCGGAGACGTCGGCAGCCTACCGCGATCTGATGGACCAGTGGAAGGCCGCCGGGCACGCCCCGCGCAACGTCGACGACGAGCTGTGGGAGCGCTTCCGCGCTGCGCGCGAGGTATTCTTCAACGCCCGCAAAGCGGATCAGGATGCCCGCGACGAAGAGTTCGAAGAGAATGCGACCAAGAAGCAGCAGCTGCTCGACGAATACTCCTCCCTGATCGACCCCAAGGCTCACCTCGAGAACGCCCAGCGCCTGCTGCGGGAGCTGCAGGAGAAGTGGGACGAGATCGGCTTCGTGCCGCGGGCTAAGATCCGCGAATTCGAGGACAAGATCGGGGCGATCGAAAAGCGCGTCACGGACGCGGTTGAGGAGAAGTGGCGCCAGACCGATCCGGAGCTGCAAGCTCGGGTCGACCAGTTCTTCGCCAAGGCGAAGGATCTGCAGCAGCAGGCCAATGAGGCCAAGGAGGCTGCGAAGGATAAGCTCGCCGCTACCCTGCAGGAACAGGCCGATCAGTGGCGGCAGTGGGCGGAGACCGCACAGGCCTCCACGAAGTCCGACTCCGAATCCGAGGAAAACTAAAAGAGGGGGCTCGAAGCCCCCCTAGCCCTAGCTCTTTGTCAAGAGCTAGGGCTTGTCTTTAGCCTTCTTGGCCACCGATGTTCTTATCGCCGTCGGTTTTCCGGCGGCGCTGCTTAGCGCGAGCGCGGCGATCATCGACGATGTCCTCAAGATCCGCCTTAGGCCATTCCTCGACGCCCGTGCGTAGGCGCTGCTGGGCGGCCTGGGCCTCCGCAGAACGGTGTGCCTCCTCGCGACGGGCGGCCGCGAGCGCGCGCTGCAATGGATTCCGGCGGAACAGGACCCACGTGATCATCACGAACAAGATCGTCATGCCGATCGCACCAATGACCAAGCCATAAGAAGGCGGGCCGGCCGGGTCGGTGACCGGGCGAGATTGACGCATCCAGATCGCGAACACGCTATACCACCAGCCCACGCCTGCGAAAGCCCAGTTGACCCACGCAACCAGCCAGGATCGCGAGACGATCGTTCCGATGGTCAGCATGACGCCGCCCAGGACGGCGAGGGTGGCGTACACCCGTTCCGGCATGGTGATTTGGAATTTCTGTGCGGTCGGCGAGTTGAAGAGCACATCGATGCCCAGCACGTCCCGGGAGTGCGGCAGGAAGAGGGAGACGAGCACCAACATGAGACCGAGAGCCATGAACGGCAGCTGCTGGCGGTAGTCGACCATTTTCGCAGCCTTCTCCTCGGCAGCGGTGAGGTCACCCCGGTAGGCGGCCAGCGGATCCTTGCCCTGCTTGTCCTCGGTGGCGCCGGCTACGCCGGGCTTGCTTTCCTGCGGCGAATCGGCGGGATTCGCGTCGTTCTTTTTAGTCACAGCCACACCCTTCGTGGACGTTCTTGGGCGCCGCGGTCGCATCAGCCTGGGGCTTAATACCGATGGTTGGCACGCCGAGGCTCACCCCGATCGGCGCGGTGGTCGGGGTCTGGCCAGCACCCGACATGTCGCCGGCCTTGGTCAACCGGTGGTTGACGAGTGGGCCGTCCGCAATGAGGAAGAACGGACGGGCGTCGGTAATCGTGACTTCCACTATATCCCCAGGACGAACGTCCTCGCTTGGGGTGAAGTGCACGAGCCGGCCGTCCCTAGCACGGCCCGACATGCGGTGGCGCTGGGCGTCCTTGCGGCCACCGGTCTCCTGGACCAGCAGTTCCTGGGTCGTTCCCACCAGCTCCTGGTTGTCCTCGGCCTGGATGCGCTCCTGCAGTGCGATGAGGCGCTCGTAGCGCTCCTGCACGACAGCCTTGGGGATCTGGTCTGGCATGCTAGCTGCCGGGGTGCCGGGGCGTGGCGAGTACTGGAAGGTAAATGCGCTGGAGAAACGCGCCTTCTCGACGACGTCGAGGGTCGCCTGGAAGTCCTCCTCCGTTTCGCCGGGGAATCCCACGATGATGTCGGTCGTGATGGCCGCGTGTGGAATGCGTTCGCGGACCTTGTCCAGGATCCCCAGGAATTTCTTCGAGCGGTAGGAGCGACGCATCTCCTTGAGGATGCGGTCGGAACCCGACTGTAGCGGCATGTGTAGCTGGGGGCAGACGTTGGGGGTCTCTGCCATCGCATCGATGACGTCGTCGGTGAATTCAGCAGGGTGAGGGCTGGTGAAGCGCAGCCTCTCGAGACCTTCGATCTCGCCGCAGGCGCGCAGCAGCTTGGCGAATGCGCCCCGATCTCGTTGCAGGTCCTCGTCGGCGAAGTTCACGCCGTAGGCGTTGACGTTCTGGCCCAGCAGGGTGACCTCCTGCACGCCCTGGTCCACCAGCGCCTGAACCTCAGCGAGGATCTCCCCCGGCCGGCGGTCCTGCTCCTTGCCTCGGAGAGAGGGCACGATGCAGAAGGTGCAGGTGTTATTGCAGCCCACGGAGACCGATACCCAACCCGAGTAAGCGGATTCCCGCTTTGCCGGGAGCACGGAGGGGAATTCCTCGAGGGAGTCGAGGATCTCAACCTCTGCCCGCTGGTTGTGGGCGGAACGCTCCAGCAGAGTGGGCAGCGAGCCGATATTGTGGGTGCCGAAGACGACGTCCACCCAGGGGGCGCGGTCGACCACCACGTCCTTATCCTTCTGCGCCATGCAACCGCCAACGGCGATCTGCATGCCAGGATTGCGATCCTTCATGGGCTTGACCATGGCGAGCGTTCCGTAGAGCCGGTTATCCGCGTTCTCCCTCACCGCGCAGGTATTGAAGACGAGAACGTCTGGTTCCTCACCGTCCGCCGCAGGTTGGTAGCCCGAGTCCTCGAGGAGCCCGGAGAGGCGCTCGGAATCGTGAACGTTCATCTGGCAGCCGAAGGTGCGGACCTCGTAGGTGCGCTGTTCGGGCTGCTCAGATGCGGAAGTTTTCTTCTCCATAGCGTGAGTCACGTGTGCAGATCCTACCCCCAGGGCGGGGGCGAACACGAACCGTGTCACGTTCGCCACTGCCCCGCCCGCCGGCACCCCGCGCTAACTAGATTTGAGTTCGGCGAGCTGCTGATCCAACGCCTCACGGGCGTATGCCAGGCTGGTGCCCGCGGGAAAACCGCGGCGGGCAGCGACCCCCACCACTCGCTTGAGGAATTTATTGTATTCCGCGCGGTCCGCAGGCACGGCCCGAATGCTCGCGGCCTTCTTGTCGATCAGTCCACGCATGATCGCGTCCTGATCCTCCTCGTCGACGAGCTCCACAGCAGCCTCGATGTGTTGCTCGGCGACCCCCTTATCCCGCAGTTCGCGGCGCAGCACAGCGACAGATTTCTTTTGATTCCTGCTTCTTTGCTCGACCCAGAGCCTCGCGAACTCGCCGTCATCGAGCATGCCGTTGCGCTGGCAGCGCTCGACGACTTCCCTGACGAGTTCCGGGGCATAGTCCTGCTTGAGTAGCCGCTCCTCGAGCTCCGCCACCGAGCGCGGGCGATGGTTGATGAGGCTTTGCGCCCGGTTGACAACCGGGGCGAGAGCCTCCTCCTTCTCCCGATCGACGAGCGGGCTACCGCTCCCCTGCGTCCAGGACGCGATTGCCCGCCGCAGCGCGGCAATCTTCTGTTCCCGGCTCTCCGGGGCACCCCCGGCTGTAGCCCAATGGTCGTCTGCGTTGCCTTCAGTCACAGCGGGGCCTAGTTCTCCGTCTCGACGTCTGGGTCATCGAAGTTCGGAACCACGTCGATGGGCTTATCCTCATCAGCGATGGGCTCGTCCTTCGCCTTGGCGTAGGGGCCAACCTTGAGCTCTTGCATGATGCGATCCTCTAGCTGTTCGGCCAGCTCGGGGTTGGACTTCAGGAACTCGCGGGCCTTTTCCTTGCCCTGGCCGAGCTGTTCGCCCTCATAGGTGAACCAGGACCCCGACTTCTTGATAATCCCGGCGTCCACGCCGAGGTCGAGGATCGAGCCCTCCCGAGAGATGCCCTCGCCATAGAGGATGTCGAACTCCGCGATCTTGAACGGTGGCGAAACCTTGTTCTTCACGATCTTCAACCGGGTGCGGTTACCCACCACGTCCTGGCCGTCCTTCAGTGCCTGGATGCGGCGGATGTCGCAGCGAACGGAGGCGTAGAACTTCAGGGCCTTACCACCGGTGGTGGTCTCCGGAGAGCCGAACATCACGCCGATCTTCTCACGCAGCTGGTTAATAAAGATCGCGGTAGTGCCGGTCTGGTACAGCGCGCTGGTCATCTTGCGCAGCGCCTGGCTCATCAGTCGAGCCTGGAGACCCACGTGAGAATCTCCCATTTCGCCGTCGATCTCCGCCTTGGGGGTCAGCGCTGCCACGGAGTCGATGACCACCACGTCGATCGCGCCAGAACGCACCAGCATGTCCGCAATCTCGAGGGCCTGCTCGCCCGTGTCCGGCTGGGAGACCAGCAACGCATCCGTATCCACGCCCAAAGCCTTGGCATACTCCGGGTCCAGTGCGTGCTCGGCGTCGATGAAGGCTGCAATGCCGCCGCCCTTCTGAGCTTCAGCAATGGCGTGCAGCGCGACGGTGGTCTTACCCGAGGATTCCGGCCCGTAAATCTCTACGACACGGCCACGCGGGAAGCCTCCGATACCCAGAGCAACATTGATGGCGATATTGCCCGACGGGATTGCGCTAATGGGTGGGCGATTGTCATCGCCCAGTCGCATGATCGCCCCCTTGCCGAAGTCCTTCTCGATCTGGGCCATTGCTAGATCGAGAGCCTTGGAGCGATCCTTCTGTGCCGCCGTGGTGGCCTTCTTCTTTGGTGCCATGACACCCTCCTCGTTTTCGCGTCTGTGTTTTCGTTCTTGTCTTAATCAGTTCAAGCCGACAACGTGGCGTCACCTCGCCCCGCGTCCGCGCGGCGAGGGCGAAAGCTATTGTCTTCCGCTTGGGGCTAGTTCTATCACCCGCAGCGGACACCGACCTCGCCCACCTGCGCTCGCTGTGGGCAGCGATGGCGGCTATCCACAGGGGCAAAGAGGTACTGGCACGTTGTTCGGATTTAGTTATAGGACACCGGGCAGACACGCAGCGCGCCACCCACCACCTCGAACCACACTACACGAACCTTTGTTCGATTTATTCGAACGGCGCGCCGCACGCTTTTAGCGTTTGCCCGCCCCCCTCACACCACCGGGAAACGGCGCGAATGAGTCAAAAGCCTTTTCCTCCCTTAGGGCTCAGTCATCCTCCCCGAGCATCAGCTCTTCGGGAATGTCGAAGTCGCGGCAGAGCTCCCACCACACATTTCGTGGCTCTTCACCAGCCTCGATCGCCTCCTCGGCGGTCTTCCCCAGCCTGGACAACACGTGGCTTTCCACGATCCAGCCACCGTAGGTGGCGCCAAACTCACCCGCGATAAGCCGGTCAAACTCGGTTCTCCTCATGCTCGGACGCTAGCACAAAAATAGTTGAACAAAATGGGAAGCTTTGTTCAATGACTTGTTAATATGTCCATCGATGAAAACTCTCAATGTTCGCGATCTCGGCGCGATCGTCGCATTCGCTGCCCTGACCATCGCACTAGGCGCAGTAACCATCCCAGTCGGCTTCACCGGTGTGCCGATCGTCCTCCAGAACATGGGCGTGATCCTCACCGCCATGATCCTCGGCTGCCTCCGTGGCGGGCTATCCATCAGCCTGTTCGTCGGCGTCGGCCTCGTGGGCGTGCCGAACCTCGCTGGGTGGAGCCCGACGATTTCCGCGATTTCCGGCCCCAGCATCGGCTACATCGTGGGCTATATCTTCGCAGCCTTCATCGTTGGTGCATTCTCTCAAGCAATCCTCGGCCGCCGCAACCGCACTGATCAACCCGGACAGAGCTGGTCTTCCATCGTCGGGCTGACAATCGCGGGTGTGATCGGTATGGCCGTGATGTACCTTTTCGGTTCCGTCGGGCTGATGTTCCGGCTCGGCCTGGATTTCCCGGGCGCCCTGGTGTCCAACACTCCGTTCATCCTTCCCGACCTGATTAAGTGCATCGCCGCGGCTGTCATCACCTTCGGTGTCTTCCGCGCGGTACCTCACCTGGTTCCGGCCGCGAACCTGCGCTCCCGCAACTAGATTTCCCTCCCCCCCATGCCTCTCATCGAGTTCCGCGACCTTACCTTGCGGGGTATCGGCCGCTCCCCCGACGCCCCGCCCATTCTCGATTCGATCAGCCTCCGGCTCTCCGAACACCGCATCGGCATCATCGGCGCCAACGGCTCCGGGAAGTCTTCGCTGGTGCGGTGCATCAACGGGCTCAACATTCCCGACGAGGGTGAAGTCACCGTCGATGGACTCTCCACCGCCAAGCGCGCCGGGGAGATCCGCCGCCAGGTGGGCTTCCTGTTCTCCAACGCGGATAACCAGATCATCATGCCCACCGTTGCTGAGGACGTCGGGTTCTCCCTGCGCGGCAAGAAGCTGAACCGCCAGGAGAAGCGCGCCGCCGTGGCCGAGATTCTCGACCAGCTTGGGCTGGCGGGCAAGGAAGAGCAGTCACCCCACACCCTCTCCGGCGGAGAAAAACAGCTCCTGGCGCTGGCGTCGATCCTCGTGATGAACCCGCGTCTCATCATCGCCGATGAGCCGACCACGCTACTCGATCTGCGCAACCGCCAACGTATCGCCCGCACGCTGGCGTCATTGGAGCAACAGCTGATCGTGGTGTCGCACGACCTGGAGCTCTTCGAAGGCTTCGATCGGGTCATTTGGATCGACGATGGTCGCATTCGGGCCGATAGTGCCGACGAAGATTCCGTCACCACTGTGCTCTCGGATTACCGGACGTGCATGCTGTGAGACTGCCCCGCATCAATACCGCGGCCCCGGTTCTGTACATCCCGACGGGCTCGGTCATTCATAGGCTTCCCGCCGGAGCGAAGCTCACTGGTCTCATTGCTTTTCTCGTGCTCGCCGCCATCTTCGCCAAGACTCTGGTGGCTGGCGCGGGCTGTGTGGCGGCCGCGGTTGTCGCTTACGCTCTGGCGAAGATCCCCTGGCGCACCGCGCTACGCCAGCTCATCCCGATTCTCATCATTCTGCTGGCTTTCGGCGCGCTGACGTGGTGGCGCAGCGGTCTGAACGAAGCCCTGGTGCGTTTCCTAGTGCTGTGGGCCTCGGTCTCCGTAGCAATCCTGTTGACGATGACCACCAAGGTCTCCGACCTCCAGCGCGCCGTGGAACGGGCACTCGCCCCGGCTGCTACCATCGGCCTGCCGGTGGACAAGATCTCCCTGGCCATCAGCCTGACGATCCACATGATCCCCCTGCAGCTGCGCACCATCAACGAGGTCGTAGAAGCACAACAGGCCCGTGGCGGAAAGTTTTCCGCCCGAGCCTTGGGCATCCCCCTGGTGATCCGCACCCTGCTTCGCGGCCGGGAAGTCGGCGAGGCGCTGCAGGCGCGCGGGGTGGGCGACTAAGCGCCCACGAGGAAGGGTTTAGTTGCCTTCGCGCAGCTGACGCATGCGCTCGGCAACGGCGTCCGCATTCGGCTGCGCCTGCTGGTCGGCAGACTGTGCAGTGCCAGCCGACCCGGAAGTGCTGGCGTCGATGGACTTCTGAGCCGAACCGCTGATCTGCCCCTGCTCCTTGCGCATCTCCGAGCGGATCTGTTCCAAACGGGAGTGCCCCGCGAGCTGGGTGCTGGCTTGGTTGATGTCCGCCATGCGCCCCTGCACCGAGTTCTGGGCGAGCTCCGCCTGGCCCAGCGCACGTGCGTAGCGGCCCTCGATCTTCTCCCGCACCTGGTCGAGGTTCGGCGAGGAACCGGATACGGCCTGGTTCATCGACTGCAGGGATTCCGCGACCTTCTCCTGCATCTTCGCCTGCTCCAGCTGGCTGAGCAGCTTGGTGCGCTCGGCCACCTTCTGCTGCAGCTGCATGGCGTTGCGCTCAACTGCCTGCTTGGCCTGGTTGGCCTGCTGCAGCGACTGGTCGTGGAGGCCCTTGAGATCCTCTACGGACTGCTCCGCTGTCACCAACTGGGCGGCGAAGGCCTCAGCGGCGTTGTTGTACTCCGCAGCCTTGGCCGCGTCGCCATTGTTCTGTGCATCGTCCGCCAGCTTCAACGCCTGGCGAGTATTGTCCTGGAGCTTCTCCACCTCAGCCAGCTGGCGGTTGAGCTTCATCTCCAGCTGGCGCTGGTTACCGATGACCGCTGCTGCCTGCTGAGACAGCGCCTGGTGCTGGCGCTGAGCTTCCTGGATGGCCTGCTCGATCTGGATCTTCGGATCCGCATTCTCTTCAATCTTGGAGTCGAAGAGAGCCATGAGGTACTTCCACGCCTTAGTGAAGGGATTTGCCATGCGGCCTGCACTCCTTGGGGATAACTATCGACAAAATTTTTGCCCGCCCCGTGGGAGACGAGCCTCATCTGCGCTAATTTTAGCAGCATCCGCGCTGCCAATAGTGCTTAGTTCACGCGCGCCATCGACGAAGCCAGCTCTGCCGCTGCCGCGTCAAGGGTCATCATGGACGCCGCTTCGAGGATCGCCGAAGCAACGCTGATTCCCATAGCGTGGCACACGCTCGCGAGCAGCTCGGAGGAAACTTCCTTACGCCCCCGCTCCAGCTCCGAAAGATAACCGGGGCTGACGTTGGCGAGCTTAGCCAGCTCGCGGAGGGTGAATCCTGTCTGCCGACGCGTATCCCGCAGCGTCGCGCCGAGAGCTTCGCGCAGCAGCGGCTCGTCACTGGGTGCCATCGGCATGGAGGCATCCCAGTTCTGCTCCAATACGTGTTCCGCGCTGAAGTCATCCAGCTTGTCCGCCGAGTGGGCTCGCTGAGCGCTCCCGCGGGAAGTCTCTGGACTGCGCGAGGGGGAATCTAGCAGCAAAATATTTTCTACCATCATTACCTCTAACGATCCTGGCGGACTATTTGTTCCCGTCGCCGGCGATCCCGAGGATCATCTCCAGCGCACCATTCACAGCGAGCTGTCGGATCACGGCGCGTGGCTGGGTTCCGAGATCCAGGGTACGTACGGTCGTTCCCCCGGCTCCTGCGGGCGCTGACAACCCGATATGCACCTCGCCGACCGAATGGCCGTCCTGCCCATCCGGCCCCGCCACACCAGTCAGCCCGATGCCAATGCTCGCCCCGCAACGCTGCGCCGCACCCTTGGACAGCTGGACCGCCACCGCAGGGTCGACGGGGCCGCGCTTGCGCAGCAACTCCCGATCCACCCCCGCCAGCGTGGCTTTGAGGTCTGTCGCGTACACCACCAGGCCACCGCGCAGCACAGCTGAGGCCCCCGGAGTATCGGCGATGCATGCGGCGAGCATTCCCGCAGTGAGGGATTCAGCGGTGGCCAGTGTCCAGCCTCGTTCCCGGCAGGTGTCGATCACCTGGGCGGATAGCTCCGCCGCCTGCGCGCGGAGCGCTTCCAGCGAGTTTTTCCCAACCTGCTGCACGATCCTGCCCAGCCCTCTCGACTAGTTCTGTTTCCGGGAGTCCACCATGTACTGCAGTCCAGTCACCACGGTGACCGCGACAGCCACGGCCATGACCCCGTGCCCGATCCAGGCGACGGCACCTGCCAGCGGCATGATGTACAGCGCGACGGCAAGCGTCTGCAGCACGGTTTTGAGCTTCCCACCCTTGGATGCCGGGACCACCAGCCCGCGCCGGGCGAGAACCAGCCGCCACAGCGTGATGCCGAGTTCGCGGACGACGATGACCGCAGTGACCGTCCACCACAGTTCGCCCAGCAGGTTGAGGCTGATGAAGGCCGCAAGCATCAGCAGCTTGTCGGCGATCGGATCGGCAAGCTTTCCGAAGTCCGTGATCACCTCATACTTGCGCGCGAGGTACCCGTCCAGCTGGTCGGTCACCATCAGCAGCAAGAAGACGACAAGCGCCCACCAACGGTCCGCCCGAGCGGCGGCCTCGTCCGGCCACGCCCCTGTGCCCGCGATCGCCCACAGGAAGATGGGGATCAGCAGGATGCGAATGGTCGTGAGAACGTTCGGCACGTTAAAGCGACGCACAAAACGACCAAATGCGCTCAGCGTATCTGGTTGCGTGTTCCGCTCCACTGTTGTCTCCACGCTGGTAATTCTACCTACCTGCGGGATCTTTACCGAAACCGGCATCGCTTGCATGCGTAGGTGCTGGCTCCTCGGTCACCCCGGCCTGTTTCTGCTGGGCCTTCTTCCCCACCGTGAGGCTCAGCACCGTCGTAATGGCCAGCGTCAACACGATGAAGATCAAGGAGAACTCGACCGACACCTCCGGGACGGAAACGTTGCCGCCACCGTTGATGAACGGCAGGTTATTTTCGTGCAGCGCGTGCAGTACCAGCTTCACGCCGATGAAGGCGAGGATGATGGACAGCCCGTAGGAAAGGTAGACCAGCTTCTCCAGCAGCCCATTCAGCAGGAAGAACAGCTGTCGCAGCCCCATCAGAGCCAGTGCATTGGCGGTGAAGACGATGTAGGGCTCGCTGGTGATGCCGTAGATCGCGGGAATCGAATCCAGCGCGAAGAGCACATCGATGAAGCCGATGGCCAACAGCGCGACGAACAGCGGGGTCACCACGAGGCGCCCCTTGCCGGAAGACTTCTTCTTTCCTTCGACGTCGCCGGTCGCACCGCCCTCCCGAACGAAGAGGCGGTCCGAATGAACCTTGTCCGTCACCGGCACTGCCTTGCGCAGGACCCGGATGATCTTCATGTCGTTGAGGTCGGTCTCCTCGGCGCCGGTGACCTCGTCGTAGGCCAGCTTCGCGGCGGTCCACAGCAGGAAGATGCCGAAGAGATAGAACACATCGGACCAGCGTGCGATCGCAGCCGCGCCAAGCCAGATAAAGATGCCGCGCAGGGCAAGTGCCATAAGGATGCCGGCGAGCAGTACCTTCTGCTGGTACTTCCGCGGAATCTTAAACGTGGTCAGGATCAGCGAGAAGATGAACAGGTTATCGACGCTGAGCGCCTTCTCGGTGATGTAGCCGGCGAAGAACTCCAGCCCGTGTTGGTGAGGATTGCCCGGCTCGCCCCAGGTGAACCACAGGAACACCCCGAAGGCCATCGCCAGGCCGACGTAAAACGCCGACCAGAGTGCGGACTCCTTCAGCGTCGGCTCGTGCGGGGTGCGCACGTGCGTAAGAAAATCGAAAACAAAGAACCCGAGCACCACGACAATCGTGATGATCCAGGTTAAGGCGTTAACTTCCATTGGTTCCTCCGGCCCTTAAAGCGTGTTCAATGACCGGAGGTCTCCCCCGCCAGGCGTCAACGCGACCTGACCGGAGTGGCCGGGTGAGCGCCACGCCGGCAGGGTTGAGGCCTGCTCGCCGCCGCTCCGCCGTGTTGACGACCGACTCCGTGGATTGGGGTACTCCCCTCCATCGGGAGCAATGCTACACCAGCGAGCAGACAAGGTCCGCACCACCCGCCGGGGCGTCCCCGCAGGCGTGCCTTAGAAAGCCCCCGAGGGCGGGCTGGCGGGAATGACGCGCGTCTGAGTGTCGTCGTCGCCGTCGTTACCAGCCGAATCCTCGCCGGACGTCGTCGGCGGTGCCGCGTTCTCGGGGGCCTCCGCACCTTCGTCCTCGTCGAGCACGTCCTTCGGGGCATCCTCTGGGTCGGCGCCCTTGATCATCCAGATGATGGTCTCGAGCTCCTCCGGCTTGACCAGCACCTCACGTGCCTTCGAGCCCTCGGATGGCCCAACGACACCGCGGGTCTCCATCAGATCCATGAGGCGGCCGGCCTTGGCGAAACCGATGCGCAGCTTGCGCTGCAGCATGGACGTCGAACCGAACTGCGACGTCACGACCAGCTCGACTGCCTGGATGAGGTCCTCGAGGTCGTCGCCGATGTCGGCGTCGATGTTCTTTTTCGCCTCGGCGGACTTATCCTCGGTGACTCCCTCCGTGTAGTCCGGCTCAGCCTGCGCCTTAGCTGCCTCGACGACAGCGAAGATCTCCTCGTCGGTGACGAAGGCTCCCTGCATGCGAATGGGCCGCGGAGCACCCTGCGGGATGAACAGCCCGTCGCCCATGCCGATGAGCTTCTCGGCGCCTGCCTGGTCGAGGATCACGCGGGAGTCCGTCAACGAGCTCGTCGCGAAGGCCAGCCGCGACGGCACGTTCGTCTTGATCAGGCCCGTGACGACGTCCACGGACGGGCGTTGGGTCGCCAAAACCAGGTGGATGCCGGCGGCTCGCGCCTTCTGGGTGATGCGGACGATGGCGTCCTCAATCTCGCGCGGGGCGGTCATCATGAGGTCAGCGAGCTCGTCCACCACACAGACGATGTACGGGTACGGACGGTATTCGCGCTCCGAGCCCAACGGGGTGGTGATCTCCCCGGACTTGACCTTGCGGTTGAAGTCCTTGATGTGACGCACGCGGGTGGCCTTCATGTCCATGTACCGCTGCTCCATCTCCTCCACCAGCCAGGTCAGCGCGGCGGCTGCCTTCTTCGGCTGGGTGATAATCGGAGTGATGAGGTGCGGGATGCCCTCGTATGGAGTCAGCTCCACCATCTTCGGGTCGATGAGGATGAGGCGGACATCCTCTGGCGTGGCGCGGGTGAGCAGGGAGACCAGCATCGAGTTCACGAACGCGGACTTACCCGAGCCGGTGGAACCGGCAACCAGCAGGTGTGGCATCTTCTGCAAGGAGTGCCCCACGAAGTCGCCCTCGATGTTCTTGCCCAGGCCGATGAGCATCGGGTCCTGGTTGGCCACGACGTCCGCGGAACCCAGCACGTCGCCGAGGCGAACCATCTCGCGGTCGGAGTTCGGCACCTCGATGCCGACGGCGGATTTACCCGGGATCGGGGTCAGCAGCCGGACGTTATCCGTGGCCACCGCGTAGGCGAGGTTGGACTGCAGATTCGTGATCTTGGAGACCTTCACGCCGGGGCCGAGCTCGATCTCGTAGCGGGTGACCGTCGGGCCTCGCTGGAAACCGGTGACGTGGGCGTCGACGTTGAATTCCTCGAAGACCTCCGTGATCGCGTCGATCATCCGGTCGTTGGCGTCGCTGCGTTCCTTCGCCGGCTCGCCCGGGATCAGCAGTTCGGTGGACGGCAGGACGTAGCTGCCCTCTGCCCCCTGCGGTGCGGCTGGGGACGAGGACGCCGCCGACGCGGTGGCGTCCCCGTTTTCGTTCTGCTCCTCGGTCTTACCCGCAGCCAGTGCGGCAGCGTCGATGCCGGAGCGAGCGACGATAGCCTGGCGCATGGCCTCGCGGGACTGGTTGACAGCCTTGTCTCCTGCCGCGCGCTCTTCGGCGTGGCTCCGCCCGGCAGCGGGCTCGGCCTGCGGAGATTCCTCGCGCGCCGCGGGGATCGCGGAACGCTGTTGGGCACGAGCGGGCTTGCGGCGTGGCGTGCCCTCCTCCGGGCTAGCGGCGACATCGAGCACCGCGGTCTCATCCGTATCGGAGACCAGTGGGAGTGGCTCATCGATATCATCCAGGACGGCTGGCTCGGACTGCCGTGGCGCGGCGGCTCGCGGCGCCGGGGCGCTGCGGCGGCGGGCTCGGCGGGCAGGCTGCGCGGGCTCCTCCTCCACCGGGTAGTTAGCCGCCGGGGATTTCTTACGGCTGCGGGTTGGCAGGAAGTAGTCGTCTTGATCCACGGCCTCATCGAGGCGCTGGTCGATTTCGCCGTACGGATCGTCGTCGTACTCCTCCGAATCCCGGGAGAAGCGTTCACGCAGCGCGTCGAACGTGCCCTCGAGCCCCAGCCAGGAAACGGATCCGGCGAAGAACTCGGCGACCGTGCGGCCGGTGAGCTGCAGGGCACCGTAAATCATGATGAGGAACAGCAGCGGAACGGCAACGTAATTACTGAAGCCCACGGACATCGGCGTGCCGATGAACTGTCCGACGATGCCGCCCGCTCCAGCCTTATCCGCGGTGCTGGTCGGAAGACCAGCGAAGATGTGAATGATCCCCAGCAGGGATCCGGCGACAAGACCCACGCCGAGGCCGCGGCGCAGGTCAGAGCTCTGCGTCGTGCGAACTCCGAACATCAGGATCCAGGCAAGCCCCAGCAGGACGACCGGGACGATGTACGCCCCCACACCGATAGCCCAGGTCAGCGCGTAGGCGATGCCTTTGCCGACCGCGCCAGCAACGTTGAACCACAGGGTGGCGGCGAGAATGATCGCAACACCGCCGCTGACGAGCGCCGGGCCGTCGAAACCGCCGCCGATCTGGCGTGGCCCCTCCTCGTCGAACTCATCGCCGTCGAACTGCGTGTCCTCGACCGGCGCCATCTCCTTCGCCGCCTGCTTCTTGCGTCGGGGACGCCGCGGCTGGGTGCCGTCTTCGTGCTGCTGAGAGGCCAAACCTTCTACTTTCTTCTTTGACGTGCGGGCTTGTGGTCGGTGCGCGGCGAATTCGGCTGCGTCTGAGTCCTCGCTCTCATGCCGGGGGCGCCGGAGCGCGCCACCGATTCCGCTGGCTACCGAGTCCGCGATCGTTTTGATGCTTCCGCCCACGGCACGGTAGGCACTGCCCGTCCTACCAAACTCCATGTCGGAGGCCGAACTACCCGATCGCGCGGTCTTGGCCGTCGACGCACCGGGGTCGACGGAGAGGTCCTCGTCGATCCCCATGCGTGGGGCACGGCGCCTCGCAGCTGGGCGAGAATCCCGCTGACCGGGGCGGGAGGGAGAGCGCCGGGAGCGGTTGCGGGAGGGCGACGTGCCGGGACGGTTTCTGACAGACATGTCCGCCATATTAGTCCCAGTAGTCACACGTTTAACACTTTCAACACGCCTCGCAGTGGGTTTCCTGGCGAGAATCCCGGTTATCCGGGCACAGAGCTCCCCTCCCCCACCGCCCCGCGGGGCGACATAAGGACGGGGACGAAAAGGAAGACCGGGCCGTGGGTCACCGCGTGTGTCACGGCGAGCCCCCGGCCCGGTCAGCCAGTTCAGTCGTTATTGAGCAGGCACGGACGGTGCGTCCTCCAGCTCCTCAACGATCTCGCTAGTCATCGGAACCACGGTCGGAACGATGAGCGGCTTGCGGTTCCACTTATCGGAGACGTGGCGGGCGAGACGACGACGCAGGGTCTGAGCCATGCGGTAAGGGTTATTCTCCCCCTCACCGGCCAGATCCATCATCACGTCGTCGGCGATCTCGCCGAGCTCCTTGAGCAGGTCCTTGGCATCCCCAGAGAAGCCCTTGGCCTGGATGTGCGGGGCCTCCAGCGGACGGCCGGTGCGGTTGTCGATCACCACGGATACGGCGATGAGGCCACCCTCGGCCATCGCGGTGCGGTCCTCGAGGGTATCCGCGTCCACGTCGCCCATGCGGGTGCCGTCGACGTACAGGTTGCCCACGGTGATCTGACCCACGACCTTCGCATGCCCGTTGTGCAGGTCCACGACCACGCCGTTCTGGGCGAGCGGGACGTTCTTCGGGTCCACGCCGGTGGAGATAGCCAGATCGCGGTTGGCGCGCAGGTGGCGCCACTCGCCGTGCACCGGCATCGCATTGCGCGGGCGCGCTGCGTTGTACAGGAACAGCAGCTCCCCTGCCAGGCCGTGACCAGAGGTGTGGACGTTGGCGTCGCGGCTGGTGACCACCGTCGCGCCGATCTGCGACAGCATGTTGATCACGCCGAACACTGCCTCCTCGTTACCCGGGACGAGGGAGGAGGAGAGAATGATCAGGTCGCCGCTGCGGACGGTGATCTGGCGGTGCTCCCGGCGTGCCATGCGCGACAGCGCGGCCATCGGCTCGCCCTGGGTACCGGTGGTGATGAGAACCACCTTGTGCGGAGCCATGCGGGAGGCCTCGTCCATGGAGACGATGGTGCCGCGCGGGGCGTTCAGGTAGCCCATGCGCTCTGCGATCTCCATGTTGCGGATCATCGAGCGCCCGGTGAAGGCCACCTTGCGGTTCGCCGCGACCGCCGCGTTCACGGCCGACTGAATGCGGGCCACGTTGGAGGCAAAGGACGCCAGAATCACGCGCTGCTTCGCGGCGCGGATCAGTCGGGTCAGCGTCGGGGCGACGTCCGCCTCGGAACCGGAGAATCCCGGGGTTGCGGCGTTGGTCGAGTCGCAGAGCATGAGATCCACGCCCTCGTCGCCGAACCGGGACAGCGCCGGCAGGTCCGTCGGACGGCCGTCGATCGGGGTCTGATCGAGCTTGATGTCGCCGGTGTGGATCACCAGGCCGGCCGGGGTCTTCAGCGCGATGCCCAGGCAGTCCGGGATGGAGTGGTTGACGTTCCAGAAGCGCAGGTCAAACGGGCCGTAGCTCACGTGCGACTGGTCGTTGACCTCGACGATCTTCGGGCGCTGGCGGTGCTCCTGGGTCTTGGCCTGGATGAGCGCTGCGGTAAAGCGAGAGGCAACAATCGGGATGTCCGCGCGCTGCTTGAGCAGCCACGGGATCGCACCGATGTGGTCCTCGTGACCGTGGGTGATCACGAGAGCCTCGACGCGGTCCCACTTATCGTCCAGGTAGGAGAAGTCCGGGAGGATCAGGTCCACGCCCGGCTCGCCGCTGGATGGGAAGAGCACGCCACAGTCGATCAGCAGCAGGCGACCGTCGTACTCGAAGACGGTCATGTTGCGGCCGATCTCGGAGATACCGCCGAGGGCAACGATGCGCAGCCCACCCTTGGGCAGGGCCGGTGGCTCTGGGAGGCGCTTGGTCAGGTCTGCACCCTGCATGGCCTGCAGCGCACCGCGACGACGGTCGCCACCGCGGCCACGGCGGTTGTTGCCATTGCGGCCGCCGGACTTGGACTTGTTTCCGCCGCGACCGGAGTTGTTCTGGCCACCGCGGTTATCGCCGCCCTGCTTATCGCCGTTGTTGGAGCCCTTGGAACGGCCACGGCCACGGGAGCGGCGGTTGTGGGAACGGCCCCCGCCGTTCCCGCCGTTGTTATCGCCACCGTTGTCGCCGCCGGAGCGCTTGCCGCCCTTGCCGGAGCCCTCGCTGGCGCCGGAGTTCTGGGCTGCCTGCTGGCCGCCGTCGTTGAAGACGGTCGCGGCCTCAGCGTTACTCACGCGGTTCTTGTCGGCGCGTTCGCGCTGCTGCTCAGCGCTCGCGTTCCCCGCATCGGATTGTGCAGCAGTTTCCGCGCTCGGCGGAGCCGCCTTTCGGGTTACCTTGCGTCCCCGAGAACGATTTTCAGTCATATTATCCTTTTAAACTCCTGCGTCCTGCAGGTCTTGTTCCAGCTGATCCAGTTCGGCTGGGTCTACTTCCAAAATTGGTAGGCGCGGTGCACCAACGTCCTTGCCGCGCAGCTTCAGAGCCGCCTTCACCATCGTCACTCCCCCGAGGCGCCCCTGGGCCCGCTCCAGCGGGGCCAGGCTCGCCGCGATCTGCTGAGCGCCCGCCAGGTCGCCCTGGTCGTAGGCCTCACGCAGAGCCCGCAGCTTGTCCGCGGCCAGGTGCCCGATCACGGAGATGAAGCCCGTCGCACCGACCGAAAGGAACGGCAGGTTCAGCGGGTCATCGCCGGAGTACCAGGCCAGGTCCGTGTTCTGCAGCAGCTGCAGCGCCTCCGGAAGCTTGCCCTTGGCATCCTTGACGGCCTGAATATTCTCGTGCTCCGACAGCCGCTGGATGGTGTCCATCTCGATGGGGACGACCGACCGGGACGGAATGTCGTAGAGGCAAATCGGGAGATCGACGCTGTCCGCGACCGCAGTGAAGTGCTGAAACAGCCCCTCCTGGCTCGGTCGGGAGTAGTACGGGGTGACGACGAGCAGCGAATCTGCGCCGGCGTCCTGCGACAGCCGGGAGAGTTCGATGGTGCTCGCGGTGTTGTTCGTGCCAGTGCCAGCGATCAGCGTGACGCTATCGCCGAGTTCAGCGCGAACTGCCTTGAGTAGGTTGATCTTCTCCTCGTTGGTCGTGGTTGGAGATTCTCCGGTCGTACCAGCGAGAACGAGAGAATCGCAGCCTTTATCAACCAGGTGCCCGGCGAGCTCGACGCCCGCCTTCAGGTCGATAGTCCCGTCCTTGTGGAATGGCGTCACCATTGCCACAGAGACCGTTCCGAAGTGTTCAGCACCACGAATTGCTGCATTACCTGTACTCATAGGTGTAAAGATTACCTTTCTTCACCAGGTTTGTGGTTATTTGCTACTCCCCGTGTCTCGTTTCGGGGAACACGTTTTCCTGTTTCCGACGACCCCAGCACCGCGAACTAGATATCGCTGACGTAGGGACTTGTGGCGATCTGGGTCTTATCCCGCAGCTCCGTAATCGAGAAGTCCTCGAAAACCTCCGGGGCGATCGACTGGAGCTCAACGAGGCACGCAATCGCCACCCGGCGAATCTCCGGATCGGCGTGCTCGGTCGCCCGCATGGCGATGAAGTGTCGCCAGCTACGGAAGTTACCGGACATGACGAAGCGGGTTTCCGCCGCGTTGGGCAGGACAGCACGTGCCGCCTGTCGGGCCTGTTTGGCGCGCAGCGCGGCATTCACCCTCGCGCTCGCTCCGTCATCGAGATTCTCGTTGAGGCTATCCAGGATTTCGGTATAGGCGCCGTGCGCGACGTCCGCCGCCTGGAGAAAGAGTCTCTCCAGGTCGGGGTTTTCCTGCACGCTGCGTGGCACAACCACTCGCGCCTCGTCATCCGGGACGTAGCGCTGGGAAAGCTGGCTGAAGGAGAACATTCGGTGCCGCATGACCTCGTGGGCACAGGAGCGAGACACGCCACGCAGGTACATCGTGGCGCTGGAGTGCTCCAGCACCGCCAGGTGGCCCACGTCCATGATGTGGCGGAGGTAGGCGGCATTCGTCGCGGTGTGCGGATTGGGCTTATCCCAAGTCTCGTAGCACGCGCGCCCGGCGAATTCGAGGAGAGCGGACGGGCCATCGGTATCCGTTTCCCAGTCGATATCCGGCGGCGCGTGGAATTGGGTGTGCCCGATGAGCTGGACGTCGAGTTCCACCGGTGTTGCCATAGCGTTCGTCGCCCGAGCCCTAGTCCAGACCCAGGAACTTCTCGAGGCCGATCGTCAGCCCCGGGTTCTCGGCGATCTTCTCCACGCCGATGACCACACCCGGCACGAAGGACTCGCGGTCGTAGGAGTCCTGGCGGATGGTCAGCGACTGCCCGCGGGTACCGAAAATGACCTCTTCGTGCGCCACCATGCCGGTCATGCGGACCGCGTGGACGGGCACCCCCTGGACGTCGCTGCCTCGTGCGCCGTCGAGGGACTGGGCGGTGGCGTCCGGCTGCTCCTCCAGCCCGGCCTCGCCGCGAGCTCGGGCGATCCCCTCGGCGGTGTGCACCGCGGTGCCGGAAGGAGCGTCAAGCTTATTCGGGTGGTGGAACTCGATGACCTCGGCGGATTCGAAGAATGGTGCGGCGATTTCGGCGAACTTCATCGTCAGCACCGCCGAGATGGCGAAGTTCGGGGCCACCAGCACACCGACCTTCGGGGCATCCTGCAGCAGGCTGCGGACCGTCTCATAGCGTTCCTCGGTCCAGCCGGTGGTACCTACGACCGCGTGGATGCCGTTGCGGATGCAGAACTCCACGTTGCCCATCACGGAGTCCGGCTGGGTGAAGTCCACGACCACGTCGGTCTTGGTGTCCACGAGCTCCTGGAGGTCATCGCCGTGGTCCAGGGCGGCGGAGAGTTCCAGGTTCGGGTTCTGCTCCACCTCGGCGACGATGGTGGTGCCGACGCGCCCCTTGGCGCCAAGTACTCCTACGCGGATCATAAACTTTCCTTCCTGCCGAAGCGTGCTTGGCAATAGTGTCTGTGAAGCCCCGACCGGTGGCCGGGCGTTGCTGATATCAAGACTAATAAGACGAAGCGGGCACCGCGTGATGTGGTGCCCGCTTCAAGCGTTTAAGCGCTTAGTCCTCGTCGACCGGAACCAGGGAGATCTTGCCCCGGTTGTCGATATCGGCGATCTCGACCTGGATCTTGTCGCCGACGTTGAGCTCGTCCTCAACCTTCTCGATGCGACGGTCGCCGCCGATGTTCGAGATGTGCAGCAGGCCGTCGCGCCCCGGCAGCAGAGAGATGAAGGCACCGAAAGCGGTGGTCTTCACGACGGTGCCGAGGAAGCGGTCCCCGACCTTCGGCTGCTGCGGGTTGGCGATCGCGTTGATCTTCTCGATCGCAGCCTCGGCGGCCTCGCCACCCACGGCGGAGACGAACACGGTGCCGTCGTCCTCGATGGAGATGTTGGCGCCGGTCTCCTCCGTGATCTGGTTGATGGTCTTGCCCTTCGGCCCAATGACCTCACCGATCTTGTTCTGTGGGATGGAGATCTTCGTGATGCGTGGCGCCAGCTCGCTCATCTGGTCTGGCGCGTCGATGGCGTCTTCCATCAGCTGCAGGATCTCGAGGCGGGCGCTGCGCGCCTGGCCGAGGGCGGAAGCCAGCACCTCGGAAGGCAGGCCGTCGAGCTTGGTGTCCAGCTGCAGGGCGGTGACGTACTCGGAGGTACCGGCGACCTTGAAGTCCATGTCGCCGAAGGCGTCCTCCGCACCGAGGATGTCGGTGAGGCTGACGAACTTCTCCTTGCCATCGACGAGGCCGGAGACCAGGCCCATCGCGATACCCGCCACCGGCGCCTTCAGCGGCACGCCGGCGTTGTACAGCGAGAGCGTGGACGCACACACGGAGCCCATGGAGGTCGAGCCGTTGGAGCCCAGGGCCTCGGAGACCTGGCGGATGGTGTACGGGAACTCCTCGCGGGACGGCAGCACCGGGGTCAGGGCGCGCTCCGCCAGGGCACCGTGGCCGATCTCGCGGCGCTTCGGGCTGCCCACACGGCCGGTCTCGCCGGTGGAGTACGGCGGGAAGTTGTAGTGGTGGATGTAGCGCTTGGAGGTCTCCGGCCCCAGGGAGTCGATGGTCTGCTCCATCTTCAGGGTGTCCAGGGTGGTCACGCCGAGGATCTGGGTCTCGCCACGCTCAAAGAGGGCGGAGCCGTGGGCGCGCGGCAGCAGCTGCACCACGATGCCCAAGTCGCGAATCGAGGTGTGGTCGCGGCCGTCGATGCGGAAGCCGTCTTCCAGGATGCGCTGGCGCACGATGGTGCGGGTCAGGTCATTGTGAGCCGCACGGATCTCGGATTCACGCTCCGGGAACTGCTCGATCAGCGCATCGACGGTCTCCTGCATGTTCTCTGCGAGGGACTCGTCGCGCTCCTGCTTATCGGCGATCGTCATGATCTGCGCGACGTCAGCATCGCACTCGGCCTCGACGGCAGAGTAGACATCCTCGTCGAACGGTGGGAAGAGCTCGAACTCGCGGGACTCGGTGTCCACCGCGTCACGCAGCGCGTCCTGAGCGGCGCAGAGGGTCGCGATGAACGGCTTAGCGGCCTCGATGCCCTCGGCGACCACTGCCTCGGTCGGTGCCGGGGCGCCTTCGGCGATGCGCTCGACGACATTGTCGGTAGCCCCTGCCTCGACCATCATGACGGCGACATTCGGCTGGGACTTCTTGCCCCGACCGCCCTTCGCCGGTTCGGTCACGCGACCGGCGACGACCAGCTCGAAGACGGACTGGGACACCTGCTCGCGCGTCGGGAAGGCCACCCACTGCCCCTCCGGGTGCTCCTCATCGACGACCAGCGCCATGCGCACGCCACCGACAGAGCTGGACACCGGCAGGCCGGAGAGCTGGGTGGATGCGGACGCGCCGTTGATGGCGAGGACGTCGTACATCTCGTTCGGGTCGATGGACATCACGGTGATGACGACCTGCACCTCGTTGCGCAGTCCCTTGACGAAGGTCGGACGCAGCGGGCGGTCGATGAGGCGGGCGGCGAGGATGGCGTCCGTACCCGGGCGACCCTCGCGACGGAAGAAGCTGCCCGGGATGCGGCCGGCGGAGTACATGCGCTCCTCGACGTCCACGGTCAGCGGGAAGAAGTCGATGCCCTCGCGCGGGGAACGGGAGGCCGTCGTCGTCGACAGCAGCATCGTGTCCTCGTCCAGGTACGCGGTGACGGCGCCGTCCGCCTGTCGAGCCAGCAGGCCGGTCTCGAGGCGGAGGGTGCGGGAACCAAAGTCGCCGTTGTCGATGGTTGCGGTTGCTTCCCAGATCCCTGCGTCCGGGTCGACCATCTCAACGGAGACGTTCTTAGGAAGATTATTTTTCTTGGAGCTCATAGCGTGGGTGCCACGGCCTTTCATCACAAGTAGCGCCCGTTGCAGTCTTCAGATCATCGGTGCCGAAGGGGCGCTTAGAAGTCGGTCAATATTTCACCGACGAGCCTAGCACGCGCGCAGCAAAAACCCCGCCCGCGTGTGACACGCAGACGGGGTCGGAAAGCTACTGAGAGCCTCGGGGGCGGAAACCACCTCCGGATGCGATCGCTCTTAGCGACGCAGGCCCAGGCGCTCGATCAGGGAGCGGTAGCGCTCGATGTCGGTGGAAGCCAGGTACTTCAGCAGACCCTTGCGGCGACCAACCAGCAGCAGCAGACCACGACGGGAGTGGTGATCGTGCTTGTGATCCTTCAGGTGCTCGGTGAGCTGGGAGATGCGGGCGCTCAGCAGAGCAACCTGCGCCTCCGGGGAACCGGTGTCGGTCTCGTGCAGGCCGAACTCCTTGAGAGTTGCTGCCTTCTCGTCCTTGGACAGTGCCATGGATAACTCCTTGTTATTTCAGTCCGCGCTAAAGATTCTGAAAAGACCGCCCGAAGGCAGTCCGCGCGACTACCGCGAACCGCAGTCGCTGACCGAGTTACCCTAGCACAGCCTTGCGGGTAGCTGCCACATCGCGGTCGATGGCGGCGATGAGCTCGTCGAGGGAGTCGTATTTCTCTTGGCCACGGATTCGGGAGACGAAGCTGACGCGAACCTCGAAGTCGTAGAGATCGGCTTCGTGGTCGAGAACGAAGGATTCGACGCTGCGCGGCTCGTGGCCGAAGGTCGGGTTCGTGCCCACGGAGATCGCCGCGGGAAGCTTGGTCCCCACCGGCATGGTGCCCACCTTGTCGCTCAGCCCCTGGTGGGACAGCTCTGCTTGGTTCGGCAGGATCTCCAGGTAACCGGCGTACACCCCATCGGAGGGCAGCGCGTAGATATCCGGGAAGTACAGGTTGGCGGTAGGAAAGCCCAGCGCCCGGCCGCCCCGGCCTGCGCCGTGGGTGACCACGCCCTCCACGGAAAACGGACGGCCCAACGCCTCCGTCGCGGACTCCATGTCCCCCTCGGCGATGCGCTGGCGGATCCAGGTGGAGCAGACCGTGTGGTCGTCCTCAGAAAGCAGCGGAACCACGTCCACCGTGAAGTCCCGGCGCTGGGAGACCTCACGAAGCGTGTCGGGGGTGCCGGAGGCCTTGTGGCCGAAGGTGAAGTTCTCCCCCACCACGACGTGCTTGGCCCGCAGCGTGTCGAGCAGCGCCCGGTCGATGTATTCCTCTGGGGACCAGGAAGCGATTTCCGGGGTGAAGGCCTGGACGACGACGTGGTCGATTCCGAGGTCCATCGCCAGCTGGGCGCGCTCCTCCACCGTGCCCAGCAGCTTCGGAACGGATTCCGGCTGGAAGACCACGGTTGGGTGCGGGTCGAAGGTAAACATTACCGCGGGGACGCCGAGCTCCTTGGCCTTGGCCACGGCTCGGTTAATCAGCTCTTGGTGCCCGCGGTGCACGCCGTCGAACACGCCGATTGTCACGGCTGCGCCTTCGAGGTTGTGGGGAACACGATCAAGCCCGTACCAGATACTCACGTTGGGGATCTTAACCCATAGACTGGCGCCATGGCTCAAAAGCACTCCCCTTCCGAAAGCACCCAGGGTTCTGGCGACGAGGCGGCCCGCGCCACCGACCGGCCGTCGGGATCCCCTAGCCTGCTCGACCGTTCCGGTTTGATCATCCTCGATAAGCCCGCTGGGGCGAGCAGCCACGACATGGTCGCGAAAGTTCGCCGGGTTATGGGCACCAAGAAGGTCGGCCACTCCGGCACTCTGGATCCCATGGCCACCGGTGTGCTGGTGCTGGGCATCGAGCGGGGCACGAAATTCCTCGCCCACGTCGTCACGCACGACAAGCGTTACGAGGCAACGATGGCCTTCGGGGCTAGCACCGTCACCGACGACGTCGAAGGCGAGGTGCTGAAGACCGCGGACCCGACAAAGATCGATTCATTCACCGTCGAGGCAATGACCACACGGCTCGGCGAGATCTTCGCAGATTTCCAAGGGGAGATCATGCAGCGGCCGACCTCCGTGTCCTCCATCAAGATCAATGGACGCCGAGCCCACGAGCTGGTTCGGGAGGGCAAGGAGGTCGACATTCCTCCTCGCCCGATCACCATCCACTCGTTGAGCTTCTCCGATGTCCGTCGCGAAGAGACCGCCGAGGGACCTCGCTGGCTGGTCGATGTCAGCGTCCACTGCAGCTCCGGGACGTATATCCGCGCCATCGCCCGCGACGTCGGCGAGGCACTAGGGTTGGGCGGTTATCTCACCGCGCTGCGCCGCACCAGCGTGGGGCCGTTCGATATCGCTGAGGCCGTCACCCTCGAAGAACTTGCCGACACCCCGGAGCTGAGCTTGAGCCTCGATACTGCAATGCAGGTCTGCTTCCCCACCCGGCCGATCACCGAAGAGCAGGCAGCGAACCTAGCCCTGGGTAAGTGGCTGGAGCCAATCGGGTTGAAGGGGGTTCACGCTGCTGTGGATCCGCAGGGCCACGCGATCGCGCTGATTAAGGAGAAGGGTCGGCGTGCGGCCAGCGAGTTCGTCGCCCGCCCCCACGGGTTGGTTTAGGCGCGCACGCCCGCCATCGTCAGCGCGTAGCCTTCGGCTGCTGACCACAGGCCCTCAATGGCGGGAACCGGAGCGTTCCCGACGAGCAACCGGGCCTTAAAGCTCCCGTCCTCGCGGAGTTCGATGCGTGCCTGGTCGAAGTCCAGGAACTGCTGGGTCAGCGGGTACCAGGCCTTGTACACCGCCTCCTTCGCGGAGAAGAGCACCACTCCCAGGGATCCCTGGCCACCGTGGCCGCGGCCCAGCCGGCGGGACAGTCGCCGCAGGCCTGCACGCTCCTCCGGGCTCGCGATCGTTGCGAACACTCCCTCCGGGAGCGGAGTGAGTGGCTCGGCGTCGATGCCTAAGGAACTCCAGCGGCTGGCGCGCCCCACCACGGCCGCCCGGTAGCCGGTGGTGTGCGTCATCGAGCCGACAACCGGGGCTGGAAACTCCGGCATCCCCCGGTGGCCGCGCAAGATCGGTTGGTCCGGGATGAACTGCTCCATCGCGCGGTGGGCACACCACCGGGAGTCCCCGAATTCGGCCTTGCGACGGTCCACCGCGGTGGCGACGAGCTCCTGCTCCACGACGGGAAGACCGTGGTAGTTGCGCAGGTTTTCGGCCGAGGAGTGGTACTCGACGCACCGCACCCCGCTCAGCAGGCGCCCGGGTTGGAGCAGGGAGGGCACCCGCTGGAACTGGTGGTCGTAGGCCTGAATCGGCTCCGTCTGATGCGATGAGATCACAACGTCATTCCACATTGCCTACTTCCCTCCTCGCCTTTCCTCGAAACCAGCTTGTGGACCAGATGTGTGCGGGACGCGGATGACTGGATAGGGCCACAGGTCAAGCTTTTGCCGCGGGGGCAAGCTGCGCTTCCGTTCCCTCGGATAGCCCAGGGAAACTTCCACATGAGGCACACCATCAACTTCAACACCTAAAGGTATGTGAAGATGCCCGTGAATGACAGCTGCCGCGCGATAACGCCTACCCCACTGCTGGGTGTGCCGGGTGCCGGAGAACAGCCCGATCTCGGGGTATCGCACGCGCCGCAAGGATTCCTGCGCCAAGGGCCAGTGGTTCACGAGCACGGTGGGGCCAGTGACCTGCCCCAGGCGGCGCACCGAATAGGCCAGGCGCTCCCGGCACCACAGCGGGACATCCACGAAAGGCCGGATCATGTAGTAATCACTCAAGACCAGACCTTGCGCGTGCGCCTTGGCAATCGCTTCCTCCGGGGTGTCGGTCAGATCGCGCCAGGAGTGATCGTAGAGAGTGAACAGGGGGACGATGGTGTGCCCAGCGAACTGTTGGTACGGATCCTCCGGAGTGTAGATCCCAATGCGCCGGCAACGACGGATGAGCTCCTCGTATTTCGCTTTTCCCACCGGCCCGTGCCCTGCACGGGCGTAGAGCTCATGGTTCCCGGGCGCGTAGATCACCTTGGCGAAGCGCTGCCGAAGCTCGGCCAGCACGTCGATCACCACGTCCAGGTCTTCGGCGACGTCGCCTGCCACGATCAGCCAGTCCTCGGGGTTGCGGGGCCGCACCAGGTCGACGACGAGATCGCGGTTGCCGCGCGCACCCACGTGCAGGTCGCTGACGGCCCACAGAGTCACCGCATCCCGGGTCTCTTCCTCCCCCGCACCGCCGGCGACGGCGGCGGTGTAGGCGAGCTGCGCTGCCAGCGAATCATCTGCGCCCTGCATGCCCACCACCTTCATCGTCCGTCGTTATCCGGCCCGCGACTTTATCGTCGTCCAGCCACGCTTAAATCATATTGCCGAGGAAAGTTCCTAGAAAACTCAACCCTACGTTGCCTCACCGTGGCTTCAAGAAAGAGCAAGGTCAGCCGCTTGGGCCTCTCTCCCCTCCCCTAGGCTGCCGTGGCGCCCTGGGTGCCTCGCTCCTCCCGCTGATCAGCGCTCACCGTCCAGGCGTCACCGCGGTAGCGCCACAGAACCGCGCCGAAACGGATCAGCATGAAAGCAGCCAACCCTGCCCATACCCCGATCAGGCCGACGTCGAAAGCGAGGCTCAGCCAGACCAGTGGAATGAAGCCAATGACAGCCGCCGCGATGCTGGCATTGCGCAGGAATGCCACGTCCGCGGCTCCCAGCAGCACCCCGTCCAGTGCGAAGACGGCTCCGCCGATCACGATGATGGAAACGAAGACCCACCACGGTCCACCAATCTGATCGAGCACGGGAGCGTCGGCCGTAAAGAGCTGGGGAACCGCCCGCGACCCCAGCCCGAAGAAGACCGCCAGCACCACCGAAGCCCCCAGCGAAAACTTCAACACCTGGCGTGCCACGGAGCGGGCCGCTCGCGCCGAACCAGCGCCCAAGGCGGCCCCCACCAAGGCTTGGGCAGCAATCGCGACGCTATCCAGCAGCAGAGACACGAGGTTCCACAGTTGCAGCAGAATCTGGTGAGCGGCCAGCGCCGGGGCTCCGATCCGCCCGGCCACCGCCGCTGCGGAAAGGAATGCCGCTTGGAAGGACAGAGACCGGGCGATGAGGTCACACCCCATCGCCAGCTGCGTGCGGATCACCCTCCCGTTGGGGCGCATCGAGCGGTGATCCCCGAACTTGCGCCAGTGAAACACCAACGCCCCCAGGAAACACGCGGCGATGATCAGCTCACCGGCGACGTTCGCGATCGCGGATCCCACAAGCCCCCAGCGGCGTACGGCCAGTGGGACAGTCACAGCCATGGGGATGACCCCGGCCAGCGTGAAATAGAGCGGGAGCCGCGTGTTGGACAGTCCCCGCAGCCAGCCGTTACCCGCCATGATGAACAGCGCGGGAATCACCGACAGGCTGGTGACTTTAAGCCAGTTGGTGGCCTCGGCCGCCACCTCGGCGTCTCCGGATAAGGCAAGGGAAATGGTCGGGGAGAAAAAGAACAGGCCCACCGCGAGCACCGTCCCAACGCCGAGTGCGATCCAGGAGGCCTGAATGCCCTCGTAGACAGCATCGGTGGTGCGCCCTGCCCCGAAGTGCCGCGCGGCGCGGGCTGTGGTGCCGTAGGAAAGAAAGGTCAGCTGCGTGGTGACGGTGCTCAGCACCACCGCACCCGTCGCGAGTCCAGCCAGGGAGGTTGCCCCCAGGCGCCCGACGACGGCGGTGTCCAGCAGCAGGTACAGCGGGGTGGCTGCCAGCACGATGAGCGCCGGCCAGGCCAGCGCGAGGATCTTTCGGGTTCCGACGTCCTCGAACTCCCGCAGCGTTGTGGGCTCCTGCACCGTGGCTTTCCTTCAGATCCTCTTCTCGGCGAATTTTCTTCCGCGCGCACCCGGCACCCGGTCAGGGCGCTGGGGCTGCGCAGGCAGCGCTAGTCGCGCTCCTTATAAGGGTTAGCCTCGCCCGCCGGCTTGGCCTGGGCAGCCTGGGCACGCACGGCCTCGTCCTTCGCGCGAGCCTCGGCGAGCAGCTTCTCCATGTGAGCGGACGCCTCCGGGACGGTGTCGTGCACGAAGCTCAGGGTCGGCGTGAAGCGGACGCTGAGCTGGTCGCCCACGATCTTTCGGAGCTGCCCCTTGGCGCTCTCCAGCGCGGCGGCAGCCAGCGGAACATCCGGCTCCTCGTCGATGGATGCGCCACGGACGGTGTAGAACACGCTGGCGTCGTGCAGGTCGCCGGTCATCCGGGTGTCCGTGATGGTCACGTACTCCAGGCGTGGGTCCTTGATCTCCCGCTCGATGGCGACGGCGACGATCTGTTGGATGCGCTTGGCCATGCGCGCGGCGCGAGCATTATCAGCCATGATGTGGCACTCCTTTTCGGGCGGGGCCTTCACGGTCCCGCCGGGTAGTGATGTAAAAACGGCAAAAGCCGGGCGCTGCCCCGCCGCCCCCGTTTCCGGGATTGCGGCGGGCTAGCAATCGCCCAGCTTAGCTAACCGGTGTTGACCAGTTAGTCGCGAGGGACCTCGACCATCTCGTAGGCCTCGATCCGGTCGCCGACCTCGATGTTCGGGTAGGACAGCACCATACCGCACTCGTAACCGTGCGAGACCTCGGTGACGTCGTCCTTCTCCCGGCGCAGCGAGTCGATCGTCGCGTCCTCGGAGATGACCTTGCCATCGCGGACAAGGCGAACCTTGGCGTTGCGGCGAACCTTGCCGGTCTCCACCATGCAGCCTGCGATGAGGCCGACGGCGGAAGCCTTGAAGATCTGGCGGATCTCCGCGGTACCGATCTCCTTCTCCTCGTAGATCGGCTTGAGCATGCCCTTGAGGGCAGCCTCGATCTCCTCGATCGCCTTGTAGATGATCGAGTAGTAGCGGATGTCCACGCCTTCGGCGTTGGCCGCCTCGGTGGCCTTGCCCTCGGAGCGGACGTTGAAGCCGATGATCACGGCGTCGGAGGCCGCAGCCAGGTGGACGTTGGTCTCGGTGACAGCACCGACACCACGGTCGATGATGTTCAGCGCGACCTCGTCGTCGACCTCGATCTTCAGCAGGGCGTCCTCCAGTGCCTCGACGGTACCGGCGTTGTCGCCCTTGAGGATGAGGTTGAGCGTGCTCGTCTCCTTGAGCACCTCGTCCAGGTCCTCCAGGGACACGCGCTTGCGGGAACGGGCTGCCAGCGCGTTACGACGGCGGGCGTCGCGGCGGTCCGCGATCTGGCGGGCCGTGCGGTCCTCGTCAACAACGAGGAGGTTATCGCCGGCACCGGACACGCTCGTCAAGCCGAGAACCTGGACCGGGCGGGACGGGCCAGCTTCCTGGACGTCGTTGCCGTGCTCGTCGATCATGCGGCGCACGCGGCCGTAGGCATCGCCGACGACGATGGAGTCGCCGACGCGCAGGGTACCGCGCTGGACGATGATCGTCGCGACCGGGCCGCGGCCACGGTCGAGGTGCGCCTCGATGGCGACACCCTGGGCGTCCATGTCCGGGTTCGCGCGCAGATCCAGGGACGCGTCGGCGGTCAGCAGGACGGCCTCCAGCAGCTGGTCGATGTTCTGGCCCTGCTTCGCAGAGATGTCAACGAACATCGTGTCACCGCCGTACTCCTCCGGCACGAGGCCGTACTCGGTGAGCTGGCCACGGATCTTGTCCGGCTGTGCGGTCGGCTTATCGATCTTGTTCACCGCGACCACAACCGGGACGTCCGCAGCCTTGGCGTGGTTGATCGCCTCGACGGTCTGCGGCATCACGCCGTCGTCAGCAGCAACGACGAGGATCGCGATATCCGTGGACTTCGCACCACGAGCACGCATTGCCGTGAAGGCCTCGTGACCCGGGGTATCCAGGAAGGTGACCGGGCGCTCGACGCCCTCCATGTTCACGCTAACCTGGTAAGCACCGATGTGCTGGGTAATGCCACCGGCCTCGCCGGAGCCAACGTTCTCCTTACGGATGGTGTCCAGCAGGCGGGTCTTACCGTGGTCGACGTGACCCATGACGGTGACGACCGGCGGGCGCTGGGCGAGGTCTTCGTCATCGCCCTCGTCCTCACCGAACTGCAGGTCGAAGGACTCGAGCAGCTCGCGGTCCTCGTCCTCTGGGGAAACGACCTCGACCTTGTAGTCCATCTCGTCGCCCAGCAGCTGCAGGGTCTCGTCGGAGACGGACTGGGTGGCGGTCACCATCTCACCGAGGTTGAACAGCGCCTGCACCAGTGCTGCTGCGTCAGCGTTGATCTTGTCCGCGAAGTCGGCCAGGGAGGCGCCGCGGGCGAGGCGAATCTTCTCACCGTTGCCGCTCGGCAGCTTAACGCCACCCACGACCTTCGGTGCCTGCATTGCCTCGTACTCATTGCGCTTCTGGCGCTTCGACTTGCGGCCACGGCGCGGTGGACCGCCCGGACGGCCGAATGCACCTGCGGTGCCGCCACGACGTCCGCCGCGACCGCCACGTGGTCCCGGACCACCTGGGCGGCCTGGACCGCCTGGGCGACCGCCACGGCCACGACCGCCGCCGAAACCGGCTCCGGACTTGGCGGGCATCTGACCCGGGCTCGGGGTGGCTGGCATCATCGCCGGGGATGGGCGACGGCCGCCGCCCTGGCGTGCTGCCTGGCCACGGCCGGCGCCGCCACGGGTGCCGCCTGGGCGAGGCATGTCGCCAGGGGTGGCTCCGCCACGCGGGCGCGGTGGGCGCTCGGTGGTGGAGGAGAACGGGTTATTAGCAACCCGCTGCGGGCGCGCGCCCGGCTTCGGACCCGGCTTCGGGCCCGGCTTGCCTGCGGCGCGAGCTGGCTTCTGTCCCGGCTTCGCAGCCGGCTTCGGTGCAGCCTGGCCCGGCTTTGGCGCAGCCTCAGCCGGGGTCGGGGTCGCCTTCGCGGCCGGTGCAGCCTTCGCTGCAGCAGCAGGGCTTGGCTTCGCGCTTGGCTTGGCTGCCGCGGTACCCGGCTTCGGTGCAGCCTTCGGCTTCGCCGCAGGCTTGGCACCCGGCTTCGGACCACGCTGGGTGCTGTCCGGAACACTGCCAGCCTGCGCCAGCGGGGACGGCGGCGTCGTCGGCTTGGACTCCTGCGCGACGCCGTAGAACTGCTTCATCTTCTTGACGACAGGGGGCTCCACGGTGGAGGAGGCTGTCTTAACGAATTCTCCCTGTTCCTTCAGGGTTGCAAGGAGTTCCTTGCTGGTCACACCGAGCTTCTTCGCAAGCTCGTGTACACGTAGCTTTCCGGCCACTACTCTCCTTCGATATCTCGGAGCCGGTGGCCTTATGCGGAAAGGCTACGTCCGGCTCCCTTTAACGTTTCTGGTTCATCGCTGATGCCGCTTCATCGTGCGCTCATCAGTTCAGAGTGCTTTCAAACATGTCGGGCTCCGTCAACTGATAAATCGTTAACTGTCCATGGAACGTTCAACGCGACGGGTCAATGTTCTTGAGATCCCTCGCGTCCCAGCACCGCCCATAACTCCTCGAAGTCCGGCGTCACTGAGCCCAATCGCAGGGCGCGGTGGAATCGCCGTTGTTCGATGGCCTTCTCGAGGGCCTCTGCGGTGGGGCTAAGCCACGCGCCGCGGCCCGGGAGCCGACCGTGAAGATCTGGCACGATGCGGGTTGTCCCGTCGTCGCTGTGCTGGGCTACACACCGGAGGAGCTCGGCGGTGGGCTTCACCTTTCGCGTGGCGATGCACGTGCGCAGCGCGACGTGCGCCGTGGCCTTCCGCGCGAGCGCCGGGTCCGCAGCCGATTCGGCGTGCGAGCCTTCGCGTTTCGCTCGGTCCTCCACAAGCTCACTTTCTCTCGAGCACAACAAATGCGTGGTCCAGCACGTTGACCAGCCCCCAGTCTACGTGAAAAGCCTGTTAGGGGTTAACCCACCCCCATTTCAGCGTTGTGACAGCTCCCTGCGCTGATCCCCGTTATCCCACCCCTCAATGACTCGCGGCCCCGCCGGATCCGGCGGGGCCACCCTAGCGAACCTCCCCCACGTTGAACTTCAGCGGCGCTAGTTCGCCTGCTCGCCCTCGCCAGCCGAGTGCTCCTCTGGCGCGGCGTCGGACTTAATGTCGATCTTCCACCCGGTGAGACGCGCGGCGAGGCGAACATTCTGCCCCTCCCTACCGATCGCCAGCGAGAGCTGGTAGTCCGGAACGACCACGCGAGCGATCTGCTGCTCTGCGTCGATCACAGTCGAGGAGACGAACTTCGAGGGCGAGAGCGCATTGCCCACGTACTGCGCCGGGTCATCGGAGTAGTCGATGATGTCGATCTTCTCGCCGCCGAGCTCACCCATGATGGCCGACACGCGCTGGCCACGCGGGCCGATGCACGCCCCCTTGGCATTGAGCCCCTTGATCGTGGCGCGGACTGCGATCTTCGTGCGGTGCCCCGCCTCGCGGGCGATGGACATGATCTCCACGGAGCCGTCGGCGACCTCCGGAACCTCGAGCTCGAACAGCCCGCGAACCAGCTCGGGGTGGGTGCGCGACAGGCTGATCTGCACGTTGCGGTCGGCGTGCTTGATGACGTCCGTGACGAAGGCCTTCACGCGGGTGCCGTGCTTGAGCACTTCGCCGGGGATGTGCTCGGCGGGCAGGATCTGGCCGTCGATGCCGTCCGCCTCGGTACCGATGTGGACCACGGTAATGCCGCGCTCGTTTGCGCGTGCGTCGCGGGTGACGACACCGGAGACGATGGTGTGGCGGATCGGCGAGTACTCGTCGTAGCGCTGCTGGACGCGGGCTCCCCCGATCCGGCGGCGGATCGCCTCGCGCATCGCCAGCGCGGTGGTGCGGTCGAAGTTCTCCGGGGTCTCGTCCAACCGACCGGTGACGTTGCCCTCCTCGTCGCGCTCCACCTGGTAGATCGCCACTGCACCAGAGGTGGGGTCGATCTGGACGTCCACCTCGCCGGCGAAGGCGCTCTGGTTGCGGTAGGCCTCCTTCAGGCCGTTGGCGATGGCGTGGATCAGCTCGTCGACCGGCACGCCCTCCTGCCGCTCGATGGCGCGCAGCGTAGCAAGATCAATATTCACTTGTACTCCTCATCGACTTCTTGTCGCTTAGGCTTCGTCACTCTTCGCGAGCTCATGGTACTCGGCCATGGTCAATCCGAGTAATTCCTGCTCGGCTGCTGGCGCGGGTGAGAATTCAACCTCGATGGTGGACCCGGCTAGCTCAGCACGCGGGTAAATCTGCACCGGTGCCTGCGGGGTCTTCTTCCCCGCCTTCTTGCCCTGGAACTTCTTCCCGGCCTTCTTCTTGGCTGCGGGCAGGATCGCGACCTCGTCATTCTCGACGGCCGCAATGCGCCCCTTGCCCCCTCCCGGCAGGTTGGCGAGGCGGCCAATGTTGCGCTGGAAGTGGCGAGCCTCTCGCAGCGGGAAGTCCAGCCCAGGGGTCGTCACCTCGAGGGTGTAGCTCGGCCCGAGGTCAATCTGCTGTGCTTCCTCGGCCGCATCAAAAGCAGCACCAATCAGCTGGGAGGCTTCCTCGAGCAGGTCGAGGTCCGGGCGTTCGTCCGCATCCACGGCGATCTTCACGCTGGACTTCGCCCCAGCCCGGGTAAAGGTGAGTTTTTCCACATCCAGTCCGCACTTCTTCGCCTCGTCGGCTGCCAATGCGCGGAGCTTTTCATCAAGAGCGGTTGCCATGCCTTGCACCCTACCCGCCGGTGCGGTGCCCAGCGGAATGTGTGGCACCATAGTGGCTGTGAATCCGGACTCTCCTCAGAATCAACGCCTCCATCTCCCCGAGCGCTCTAGCGCCGCCCCAGCACTCACTCGGCGTGGCGTGCTCAAAGCGGGGGTCGCGGGGCTGGGGGCGGTGCTCGCGACGGGCCTGCTCTCGGCCTGTAGCATCGACGAGGCCTCCGAGGCGCTTAACCGTGTGCGCGGTGGCTTCGAGCCCAATGAGCAGCTGCGCTCAATCGGAGCGGTGATGCGCTCGGCTCTGGATCGGGCCGACACTGAGGAAACGGAGTTCATCCGCCGCCAGATCGGAGTTCTCGAGAAAGAATTCCTGCGCCAGTGCGGTACCGACGATGAAGGCCAGCGGGACCCGCAGTGCAGTTTCGAGGACGCAGACGGTGGCGGCAGCGGTGACTCACCCACTTCCAGCACCGCGGCGTCCTCTACCGACGAAAGCTCCGGGACCAGCAGAACAAGGAAGGGCAAGGATTCCGCAGCTGAGCGCAGGCAGCTCTTCGCCGGTATCCAACGCGAGCTGCTGGGCGCCATCGAAAGCCCGGAGTTGCCAGACGCGGACGCCCACGAGAAGGACTCTCATGGCCGCACCGTGACCCGGCAAGAGTTCCAGACTCAGCTGCTGGTGGGCCTCTACAGCGCAACCGCGCCCGTCGCCGGTGCGCCACAGCGCGAGGATATCGCCGAGCTGCTCGAGGATCCTGAGGTCGTGGGCCGCGGGAACACGAAAGCTCTCGGTGAGGATCTGAAGGACGCCCTGGACTCCGTCTACGGGGCGATCCAGGCCGCCGGGGTCGCGCTGGCGGCCGACGACGGCTCCGCACGCAAGCAACTGGCAGCCGCCGGAGATGGTGCCCGACTGGCCCGCGACGTCGTCACCGCGATGATCACACCCGCCGCAGACGACAGCGCCGAGAAGCCCGAGGACGCAGAAGGCGCCTACGAGCCCCCTGCTGGCTTCGGCGTATCGAAGGCCACCAAGGCCCCCGCGAGCGCCAAGGAGGCCCCCGCTTTCCTGCACGCCGCACTCGCCGCCCCGCTTTCCCAGCTACGCTTGCTCGCTGGCCGCGCCGAGACCGGGCCGCTGCGGGTGGCTCTGGCGCAGGCGTGCGCAGCACTGAGCCGTGCCCAGGGCCAGCTGGAGTTGGCCCAGGGGCTTGGGCCCGAAGCAGTGGTCCTGCGAGGTGGGGACTAGCAACGCCCCCTTATCTCTCTGCGTAATCCGCTGAGCTCACCCCCACCGGTTGCCCCACGCCTACCCCGCTGGCGTGGGGCAGGTTCTTAGGCCCGGGCTGCCTTCGTGATGACGTCGACGGCGTCCGCGTAGTCGATCTCGGAACGCTCGTCGTTCAGACGATCTCGCAGCTCGACCTTGCCCTCGGCGAAGCCGCGCCCAACGACCACGACCTGTGGCATGCCCAGCAGCTCGGAGTCCTTGAACTTCACGCCCGGGGAGACCTTCGGGCGATCGTCGAAGAGCACCTCCAAGCCCGCATCCGACAGTGCCTCGACAAGCTCGCGTGCAGCCTCCCCCGCGGCTTCGTCCTTGTTAGCGATGACCACGTGGACGTCGTAGGGGGCGATGCTGTGCGGCCAGCGCAGCCCCTTCTCGTCGTGCATCTGCTCGGCGACCACGGCCAGCAGGCGGGAGACACCGATGCCGTAGGAGCCCATCGTCGGGACGGTGCGTCGGCCGTTCTCGTCCAGGATCTGAACGTCGAAGGCCTCGGTGTACTTCCGCCCCAGCTGGAAGATGTGGCCGATCTCGATGCCGCGCGACAGGGTGAGCACACCCTTGCCATCCGGGGATGGGTCGCCCTCCCGAACCTCGGCGGCCTCAACATAACCATCCGGGGTGAAATCGCGGCCTGCGACGAGGTTGGAGTAGTGACGATCCTTCTCATCCGCGCCGGTGATCCAGGCGGTGCCCTTGACCACACGGGGATCGGCGAGCACGCGCAGGTCGTTATCCGCGAACGTGCGGGGGCCAACGAAGCCCTTGACGAGGAAGGGGTACTTCTTGAAATCCTCATCATCGGCCAGTTCGACGACCGCCGGCTCCAGGGAGGCTTCGAGACGCTTCATGTCAACCTCGCGGTCGCCCGGCACGAGCACTCCGGTGAGCTCAGGGGCGTACGGGTTACCGTCCTCATCCTCGCCTGGGCGGGTGACCTTGCACACGATGCACTTGAGGGTGTCCTTCGCCGTCACCGGAGCCCCGTCGACAGTCAAGCCCGCCTCGTTGGCCCACTCCACGAGGGTCTCGATGGTGTCGGCTCCAGGGCTCTCGTGGCTTACTGCCTCCGGCTTATCCTCGACCGACTCCTCAGCCGGCGGAATGGAGACGACAGCTTCCACGTTGGCGGCGTAGTCGGACTCCGTGGAGCGAACGAAGGTATCCTCGCCGTCCGCGGCCACCGCCAGGAATTCCTCGGAGGCCGAACCACCCATCGCTCCAGAGGTCGCGTAGCAAATGACGTACTCGATGCCGAGGGTGTCGAAGATCCGCTGGTAGGCCTTGCGGTGCAAGCGGTAGGACTCATCCAGGCCTTCGTCGGTCATGTTGAAGGAGTAGGAGTCCTTCATGACGAACTCACGGCCGCGCAGGATGCCAGCGCGCGGGCGGGCCTCATCGCGATACTTGGTCTGGATTTGGTAGAGAACCTTCGGGAAATCCTTATAGGAGTTCAGCTCCCCCTTGACGAGCCAGGTGAACAGCTCCTCGTGGGTGGGACCGAGTAGGTAGTCCGCCTCCTTCCGGTCCTTGAGGCGGAAGAGCTCGGGACCGTATTCGTCCCAGCGCCCGGTGACCTCGTAGGGCTCCTTCGGCAGCAGCGCGGGGAACATCAGCTCCTGACCGCCGATGGCATCCATTTCGCGCCGAACAACGTTTTCGACCTTGCGCAGGACGCGCAGACCAATGGGGAGCCAGGAGTACACACCCGGTGCAACGCGGCGGATATAGCCAGCTCGGACAAGCAGCTTGTGACTGGCGAGTTCTGCATCAGCTGGGTCGTCACGCAGCGTGTGCAGGAAGAGGGAGGACATGCGGGTAATCATGATGCTTAGCCTACAGCCCCGACCCTGCGTGGCACGCCACCGGCTAGCATGTTTTCATGCTCATCATCCTGCCTCCGTCGGAAAGCAAAACAGTGGGCGGCCAGCCCGGCCCGGTCGCCGTGGATCAGCTGGCCTTTCCCGGGTTAGTGCCAACCAGAAAACACCTGCTCAGTACCCTTGAGGAGATGGGCTGCAGTTTCCTTGCAGCCCAAGAAGCACTGTCGAAGAACTCGGGTTCTGCAGAAGCCGCAGAAGAGCGGATTCGCTCCTTAGACAAGATGATCGGGATCCGTGCTACCCAGCACGCTGAGCACGAGTCCAACGCCGCCGTCGCTTCCTCCGAGCTACTGCCCGCGGTGGAGCGATACACCGGGGTGGCCTACGATGCCCTCGACCCAACGGGGCAACGCACCGGCCTGCCCCTCCCCGCGGACGCGCGTGCAAGGCTGGCGATCGGTTCCGCGCTCTTCGGGGTGATCGCCGCCGACGACTTGATCCCCCGCTATCGACTCTCTGCCGGCTCCAAGGTGCTCGTGGACGGTCAGCCCCGCACCCTGCGTTCCCAGTGGACGAAGCCGGCCGAGGGCAACCGCATCGGCGAGGAGCTCGCCCGCTGGCGGGAGGATCGCGCCGCCGACACGGATGGCGCTGGCGGCGGGATCATTGACCTGCGCTCCGGTGGTTACCGGGACCTCGGAAAAGTTCCGGGCGCGGTGAGCTTGCGCGTGGAATCCGAGTACCCGGACGGCAGCCGCAAGGTCGTCAGCCACTTCAACAAGCACTACAAGGGGCTAGTTGCCCGGGAGCTGGCGTTGGCCGGTGGACACCTGCCCGCTGACCCGCAGTCAACCGGCGAGCTGGCGGAGGCTTTCGCCCACCGCATCGGTGACGTGGAGGCGTTCGTCGAGGCGAATTTCCGCACGGAGGTGCGTAACCCCGGCGAGGTCACGCTCATCGTTCCGGCCGAATAAGCGGCGAGTCCCCCACTTAGCGCAGCTAGAAAGCAGCAGCCAAGCCCTTGATCCGGCGCTCGCTGACCCGGCCGACCACGATGATCGCCGGTGGCTTGATTCCTGCCGCGTCGATCGTTTCCCCAAGGGTCCCGAGAGTGGTTTCCGTGATCCGCTCGCCGTCGATGGAGGCCGACTCGATGATCGTCACCGCCTGCTCGCGAGCGCGTCCCTTGGCGATGAGCTCAGCCGCGATTGCCCCGGCGTTCTTCACGGCCATGATCAGCACCAACGTGCCGGTCAGCCCAGCCAGCGCCTCCCAGTTCACGAGCGACTTCTCGTGGCCCGGGGGCACGTGCCCGGAGACGATCGTGATGTCGTGAACCCAGCCGCGATGGGTCAGCGATACGCCGGCCAGCGCTGGCGCGGAGGTCGCGCTCGTCACCCCGGGGATGACGGATACCGGCACCCCGGCGGCCGCACATGCTTCGGCTTCTTCTAGTCCCCGGCCGAAGATGAAAGGGTCCCCGCCCTTCAGGCGCACCACCCTCTTGCCCTGTTGAGCAGCCTCGATGAGCATCTCGTTGGTTTTCTCCTGGGCTACCTGCTTGCCATAGGGGATCTTGGACACGTCCACGAGTTCCACCCCGCGCTCGGCTGCCTCCTCGGCGAGACTGAAGGGACCCAGGTGGTCGGCGAAGATGATGTCGGCTCCCTCAATGGCTCGCTTCCCTGCGACGGTGATCAGCCCCTCACCGCCGGGGCCACCGCCCACCAGCGTCACGGTCCCCGAGCCAGAGCATTCCCCGCCCCTGTCCCCCGCATTCTGCGCTTCCTCGGTTCCGCCCCCAAGGTTATTGACCGGCACGCCGTGCTGCTCAGCTGCTGCGATCAGTTCCGTGGCACCCGGGGTCTGGCCCGGGAGCACGACGAGGGCGGTGGCAGCCCAGTCAATCTCCGACGCCGCCCCGGCAGGGCTGGTGGTGACGATGGCGCCTGCGTCACGGCAGCGCTGGGCGACGAGCTCGGCGTCGGGGCTGCCGACCGGGACAAGGACGTGGACGTTGCGCAGGGAAATACTCATAAGCACAGCATAGTAGACCGAGCGGTCTAGAATCTCAACCCCCACCAACAGCGAAAAACCGCCCGCCCCGAGGGCAATCCTCTCGGGCGGGCGGCCTGCGGGCAGCGGAAGCTACTTAGCCAGCTTCAGCGCCTTCTGGGAGCGGTCCCACTGCTCCTGGAACAGGGCCTCGTTCTTCACCAGGCGCTGGCCGTAGGACGGGATCATCTCGCGCAGCTTCGGAGCCCACTCAGCCATGTGGCCGCCGAAGCAGCGCTCCAGCACCTCGAGCATGGCAGCCGGGGCGATGGAAGCGCCCGGGGAGGCGCCCATCAGGCCGGCGATGCTGCCGTCGTTGGAGTTGATCAGGGTCGTACCGAACTCCAGGGAACCGAACTTCGGGGCGCCGATCGGCTTGATGACCTGGACACGCTGGCCAGCGATGACCAGCTCCCAGTCCTCATCCTTAGCCTCCGGCATGTACTCGCGCAGGGACTCCATCTTCGCGGTCTGGTCCTTCAGCAGCTCCTCGACCAGGTACTTGGTCAGGCCGAACTCCTGCAGGCCAACACCGATCATGGACGGCAGATTGCCCGGACGCAGCGACTTGAACAGGTCCAGGAAGGAACCGGACTTCAGGAACTTCGGGGTCCAGCCGGCGTATGGGCCGAAGAGCAGGCCCTTCTTGCCGTCGATCACGCGGGTGTCGAGGTGTGGCACGGACATCGGCGGGGCACCGACGGAGGCCTTACCGTAGACCTTCGCGGCGTGCTTCTCGATGAGCTCCTCGTTGGTGCAGCGCAGCCACTGGCCGGAGACCGGGAAGCCACCGTAGCCCTTGATCTCCGGGATGCCGGCCTTCTGCAGCAGCGGCAGTGCCATGCCGCCGGCGCCGATGAAGACGAAGTTGGCGGTGACGACGGAGGTGTCGCCGGTGTGGCGGTTCTTGACGGAGACCTTCCACTTCGCGCCGTCGCGCTTGAGGTTGACGACCTCGCTGCCGTAACGCACCTCGACGCCCTCAGCGGTCAGGGCGTCGACGTACTGGCGGGTCAGCGCACCGTAGTTGATGTCGGTGCCCTCCTCGAACCAGGAAATCGCGGTCGGGTTGTTGAAGTCGCGGCCCTCCGCCATCAGCGGCAGGAACTCACGGAACTTCGTCTCCGAGTCCGAGAACTTCATGTTCGGGAACAGCGGGTTATCCTTCAGGGCCTCGTAGCGGGCCTTCAGGTAGTCCACCTGATCCATGCCCTGAGCGAAGGAGACGTGAGGAACCCGGTTGATCCACTCAGACGGCTCGCCCAGGATGTCGTTCTCCACGAGGTGGGACCAGAACTGGCGGGAGACCTGGAACTTCTCGTTGACACCGACGGCCTTGGAGACGTCGATCTTGCCGTTGACCTCCGGCGTGTAGTTCAGCTCGCACAGCGCGGAGTGGCCGGTGCCTGCGTTGTTCCACGGGTCAGAAGACTCGGCGGCCGGGGTGTCCAGGCGCTCGAGAATCAGCTGGCTCCATTCCGGCTGGAGCTGCTTCAGCATCACAGACAGGGTGGTGGAGATGACGCCGGCGCCAACCAGCAGGACGTCGACGGTATCGTTTTGAGAACTATTCGTTGCCACGGTTTCCTCAATCCTTCACGGAAGAAAGCTTTGTCACGCTTCTTCAACCATACGCCTGTGCCTTTTCGATCCATATTCAGGCCTGCCCTTATACCCCTGAAAAAGTTGAATATGATCGATCCCGATGAATGATTCCACAGCTATGAATAACGCCCCGGCCCACGGTGGCAACACGTCTTCCCGGCAGCTGGACGATGTCCTCACCGATCCGCGAGGCGCCAGCGTCGCAGAACTGACCTTCGGGCCGGATCTTCTGGGCCCGGGTTTCGGGGTCCACTACGTCGAGATGGGCGACGATCCTGACGGCGAGACCCCGGTGCGTTTCGCCCTCGTCCGCTACTTCCCCGCCGAGGCTAGCGGGTCGACAGCCGCCACTGCGGTCTCCGACCCGACCCGTAATTTCTACGCGCGTCCCGCCCTACTTTTCGTCCACGGGATGACGGATTACTTCTTCCAGGACCACGTGGCCCGCTTCTTCCACGAGGCCGGCTACGCGGTCTACGCCATCGACATGCGCAAGTGCGGCAGGGCGTGGCGGGAAGGCCAGACCTGGCACCACGTAACCAGCCAGGCCATCTATGACGAGGACCTCTCCATCGCGCTGGGGCTCATCGGTACTGCCCACCCGACCGTCGTTGCGGTGGGTCACTCCACCGGCGGGCTGGACGTCACCACCTGGGCCGGCCGGCTCAATGCTGCTACTCAGCGCGATCCTTCCAGCGCGGAGGCCGGGCTGCACGGCATGCTCGGCGCCGTTGTCGGCAACTCCCCCTGGTATGGCATCCAGTTCGACGGCCTCGTGGGCTTCGTGATCAAGCGGGTCTTCCCGCAGCTCGCCAAGGTCGCCCCGCACATTCCCCTGCCGGAGGGCATCAACCCTTCCTATGGGCACTCACTTCACGCCGATTACGCGGGCGAATGGGACTACGACCTTGAGCTCAAGCCCATTGAGCCCCGCAAGAAGTACGTCAGCTGGATGGCCGGTGTGGTCCGCCAGATCGCCGACCTCCAGGCGGGCCATTGTGACACCGGCCTGCCGACCCTGGTGCTCACCAGCGACGGCCACTACTTCGGGCGCGGGCTCACGGACGCGACCTACGTCAATGACCCGATCCTCAAGCCGGAGCAGATGTGGCAGACCGCGCCGAAGGTCTCCCCTCATGCACACATCGAGGTCATCGCAGACGCCACCCACGATGTCTTCCTTTCCCGCCCCGCGGTGCGCCGTCGCGCCCTGAATGCGACTGCGGACTGGCTGGCCGCCCAGGGCATCGCCGGCAACTAGCTGGCCACAAACCGGCCTCGTGGCCGCCGCCTGTTTTTCGCGCCTAGGCTGGCAGGCATGAAGAACATGAATGCCGAGCAGAACACCGCACCGGGAGAGATCCAGGACTTCGACATCATCATCGTTGGCACCGGGTCGGGGAACACGATCCCGGCTCCGATCAACGATGAGAAGACCATCGCCATCGTCGAAAAGGGTGTCTTCGGTGGCACCTGCATCAACGTCGGCTGCATCCCGACGAAGATGTTCGTCCACACCGCGGATGTGGCTCGCTCCTTCCGCGTCGCCGACAAGCTCAGTCTGACTGGCTCGCTGGAGCACGTGGACTGGAAGGGCATCCAGCAACGCGTCTTCGGTGACCGCATCGATCCCATCGCCGAGGGCGGTGCGGCCTACCGCGCCGGGGACGAGACCCCGAATATCACCCTCTTCCACGGGGAAGCGGCGTCCTTCGTCGCTCCCCGGACGCTGCAGATCGGCAACGGCTCCGACGCGCCCGTCATCCGGGGCAAGGACGTGGTGCTGGCCACCGGCACCCGCCCGTGGATTCACCCCGTCCTCGCCGACTCCGGCGTGCGCTACCGCACCAACGAGGACATCATGCGCCTGGATACCCAGCCCGAGTCGCTGATCATCCTGGGCGGTGGCATCGTCGCGGTCGAGTTCGCCGCGATTTTCGACGCCCTGGGCACCAAGGTCACGGTCGTCAACCGCAGCGAGCGTCTCCTGCGCAAGCTGGACGCCGAGATCTCCGAGGCTTTCACTAAGCAGGCCCGCGAGCAGTGGGATACCCACCTCGGGGTGGAACCGCGCTCGGCGCGCGAGACCGACAACGGGCAGGTGGAGCTCACCCTCGACGACGGCACGGTGCTTCTCGCCGACGAGATCCTCGCCGCCCAGGGGCGCATCAGCAACGCGGACACGCTGGCACTCGAGGCCGCTGGCGTCGAAAAGAAGGAGAATGGGAAGATCAAGGTCGACGAATTCGGCCGCACCACGGCCGAGGGGGTATGGGCGCTGGGCGATGCCTCCAACGACTTCGATCTCAAGCACGTCGCGAACCAGGAGGCGAAGGTCATCCAACACAACCTCGCCCACCCCGAGGACCTGCGCGCCAACGACTACCACGCCGTCCCCAGTGGCGTGTTCACCCACCCGCAGATCGCGGTGGTGGGGATGACCGAGGAGGAAGCCAAGGACACGGGCCGGGAGCTGACGGTGAAGGTGCAGCGCTACGCGGATGTGGCCTACGGCTGGGCGATGGAGGACACCACCGGCTTCTGCAAGGTGATCGCCGACCGCAAGACTGGCGAAATCCTGGGCGCGCACATCATGGGGCCGGAGGCTAGCACGCTGATTCAGAGTGTCGTCACTGCGATGGCCTTCGGCATCGATGCCCGCCGCTTCGCCACCGAGCAGTACTGGCCGCACCCTGCGCTGACCGAGCTGGTGGAAAATGCCCTGCTCGGCCTGGAATTCGACTAGCCCCCTAACCCCGGCTCTCGCCCCTGCCTCGCGCTGCTGTCACGCCGAGCTAGTCCGGGAACCTGGGGCTGGAGGCCCCGGGGGCTGGTGTGTGAGTTACTCCTCGCTCGGCAGGGTGAGGACCTCGTAGCCCTCCTCGGTGACGACGAGGGTGTGCTCGAACTGGGCGGTCCACTGTCGGTCGCTGGTCTGGACGGTCCAGTCGTCATCCCAGATCTCGTAGTCCAGCCCACCCAGGTTGATCATCGGCTCGATGGTCAGGGTCATGCCCGGCTCCAGCAGCGTCTGGTTGCTCGGGTTGTCGTAGTGCAGGACGATCAGGCCATTGTGGAAGGTGGGGCCCACGCCGTGGCCGGTGAAATCGCGGACCACGTTGTAGCCGAAGCGCTTAGCGTAGGACTCGATCACGCGGCCAATGACGTTGATCTCACGGCCGGGCTTGACGGCCTTGATGCCGCGCCACATGGCGGCCTCGGTGCGCTCGACGAGGAGGCGGTGCTCTTCGCTGACGTCCCCGGCGAGGAAGGTCGCGTTCGTGTCCCCGTGCACGCCGTTCTTGTAGGCGGTGACGTCGATGTTGACGATGTCCCCGTCCTCGATCACCGTCGTGTCGGGAATGCCGTGGCAGATGATCTCATTCAGGCTCACGCAGGTGGACTTCGGGAAATCCCGGTAGCCCAGGGTGGAGGGGTAGGCGCCGTGGTCGCACATGTACTCGTGTGCCACGCGATCGACCTCGTCGGTGGTCACCCCGGGGCGGACGGCCTTGCCCGCCTCCTGGAGCGCATCAGCGGCGATGCGGGAGGCTTCGCGCATCTTCTCGATGGTCTCTGGATCCTGGATCCAGGCCTCGCCGATGTTTTCCTGGACCTCGGCCTTCCACGCGTATTCCGGCCGCTCGATGTGGGCGGGCACGGTGCGGATCGGGGTTGGCTTACCTGGGGAAAGTGCTGCTCTGGTCATAGTGCCCGATGGTACCCCTCGGGCAGCGGCACAGTTCCTTTAGCCCTCAGCGGCCGGGGTCAGCTGGTCCTCGCGCGGGGCGGCCGGGGCATCCAGGTGCTTGAAGAACTCCCCGGTCACCGCGGTGGCGTGCTCACTGCCGCCGCCGCGGACGATGAGGGTCGCGAAGGCGAGGTCGCCGCGGTAGCCGGTGAACCAGGCGTGCGAGCCGTCGTTGATCTCCGCCTCACCGGTCTTGCCGCGGACGTCGCCGTAACGGTCAAGCCCGGCCGCGGTGCCGTTGGTCACCACGTCCTGCATCATCGTCTGCAGCTCAGCGATCCTCTTCTTATCGAGCGGCTGAGGCCCGGCCGGGGCCTTCTTGTCCTTATCGGTGCTGCCCTTGTTCCCATTGGGCTTCTTTTCGGTGCCCTTCGGCTGGGTGCCCGGCTTCGGCTTGTGGGAGGTGATGAGGTACGGGGTCGGCATCTTCCCCGCCGCCGCGGTGGCCGAGACCAGCGCCATGCCGAAGGGGCTGACCAGGTCGTGGCCCTGGCCGTAACCGGCCTCGGTGCGGTCCAGCATGACCTCGCCGGTGGGAACCGAGCCGGTGAAGGTGTCCAGGCCAGGAATCTTGAAGTCCACGCCCAGGCCGAACTGCGCGCTCGTGGCCTTCAGCTCGCCGGGCTTGAGCTTGGTGGAGATGTCCGCAAACGTCGTGTTGCAGGAACGCGCGAAGGCCTGGCGAAGCGGTCCGTCGCCGAAACCGGAACCGTTGTAGTTCGTGACGATGCGTCCGCCGATGTCCTGGGTGCCCGGGCAGCCCACAATCGAATCAGGCGTGAGGTTCTGCTTCTCCAGGCCTGCGTAGGCGGTGATGATCTTGAACGTCGAGCCCGGCGGGTACTGTCCCTGCAGCGCGAGGTCGCCGTGCTCATCGGCCTTCGCGGTCTGCGCGACCGCGAGCACCTCGCCCGTCGACGGCCGCATGACGACCATCATCGTCTGGCTATCCGCCCGGGTATCCACGGCTCGCTGGGCGGCGTCCTGCACCTTCTTGGAGAGGCTGACCTGCACCGACGGGGCTTCCTTCGCCTCGTGCTTCTCCAGCTCCGTGACCTCGTTGCCCTCGGCGGTGGAAACGATAACCTTCCAGCCGTCGGTGCCCTGCAACTCGTCTTCGACGACCGCATTCACGCGGCTTAAGATGTCCGGCGCGAAGTTTGGGTCCGGGCGAACCAGTGCGGATTCATCGTTGAGACGGACCCCAGGCACGTCCCGCAGCGCACCACGCAGCCGCTGCCCCAGCTTGTCCTCCACCATGGCGACCGAGTAGTCGCCGTCGACCTTCTTGGCCTCCGCCGCGACCTTCTCCGCGTCGATAGCCGGTGCGTTCTCCCCACCCAGGGCGCTAACCTCGGCTGCGATGCGCTCGGCGGCTGCCCGGGCATCGCCGGCCTTGTCTGCGTTGAGGAAAATGCGCCACTTCTTCCCCGGCTTCATCAACACGGCACCGTCGGAGCCGACCACGCTCGCGGTCTCGGCAGCCACGGTGCGCAGCTCCAGGTGCTGATTAGCCCCCAGGCGCGGGTGCAGAACCGTGGGCTGCCAGCGGACCACCCAGTCCCCCTTGGACTTGGTGAGCGTCATCTGGGAGTCGTAGGCGAAACGGCGCTCACCCGGCAGCTGCCAATCCATGCGGTAGCTGGCGGTCGCGACGTTGTCCTGGGTGCGCACGTCCTTGAGCTGCGCGTCGAGCCCCTCGGCCTGCAGCTTGGTCCAGGTGTTGTCGATCTCCTTGGCCGCGGTATCCGACTTGTCCGTGATGGTCTCCGGCTCATTGCGTTCGGCCAGCCGTTCCAGGAACTCCGCCGCGGCGTCATCCGCCACATCCGGGCGCGGGGTGCACCCAGTGGCGGCCACGGTGACCCCCAGGGCGCACAGGAAGGCGAGGAAAATCCGACTCATAACCGTGTACGTTAGCACCGCATTTGCGCTGTTCATCGGCATGACACAGCCGAATTTTCACCCTGCTTAAGCGTGGAGTGGTGCCCACGGGGCCGCTAGGCGATGATCCTCGCTGGGCCTTGCTAGGCGATGATCCCCCGCTGGCGGGCCACAGCCACCGCCGAGGTGCGGTTATTGGCACCCAGCTTGCGGAAAACGTGCGAGAGGTGGCTCTTCACGGTGGCCTCGGTGAGGACGAGCTGACGGGCAATGTCCCGGTTGGATTTTCCCTCGCCGACCAGGGCCAGCACCTCGAGTTCCCGTGGGGTCAGCGCTTCGGTCGGGTTCGTCATCTGGCCCATGAGTTTTCCCATGATCTCCGGGGCCATGACGGACTCGCCACGGGCGGCACGTCGGATGCCGTCCAGCACCTCGGACGGCGGGGCATCCTTGAGCAGGTAACCGACCGCACCAGCGGACACCGCACCGACGACGTCCTGGTCGGTGGAGTAGTTCGTGACCACGAGGACCTGGGGGCCGTCGGGAATCGCGCGGATCGCCTGGGTGGCGCGCACCCCACCCGCAAGCTCGGCGCCAGCCGGTCCCTCCCCGAAACGCAGATCCATGAGCACCACGTCGATCTCCTGCTCGGTCCCCTGGAGTTCCCGGACCTGAACCACGGCCTCGTCCGGGTCGGCGATGGAGGCGACGACGTCGATGCCCGCAGCGTCCTCGGCGGTTTCGATGAGTGCCTGCAGCCCCACGCGGACGACGGGGTGGTCATCCACGATCATGATGTTCAGCCCACCCTGGGCTCCCCGAGCTGGAGTCTGTGCTGCGTGGTTCACTGTGTCTCACCTTCCCGGCGCGGGTGCGACCCGGCGCCATCGACCCGATCGTATCCGGTCGTGGGCACCGTGATCGAGATGCCGGTTCCCTCCCCGGGGGCGGACTCGATGGTCATCTCGCCGCCGAGGGCCTGGACGCGACGGTAGACGCCTGAGAGACCGAGGCTGCCGCCGGTAGCTCCGCGGTCGATGGCGTCGCTGGGGTCAAAGCCCGCGCCATTGTCGACGACGTCGAGGATGACGTCCCCCGGGTGGAAGGTCAGCGAGAGCTTGGCGCGGTCGGCCCTGGCGTGGCGAACCACGTTGGATACGAGTGACTGAGCGCAGCGCAGCAGCCCTTCCTCCACCTCGTCGGGCAACGGGCGGGGCGCGCCGTCCGTCTCGAAGCTCAGCTTCTCCCCGAGCGGGGTGGAGCTGGCTAGCCGTGCCAGGGCCACGGGCAGCGCTGCCCCCTCTAGTGGGGCGGGCTGCAGGGCGGCAATGATGCGGCGGGTCTCGGCGAGGTTCTCGGAGGCGGTGGTTTTAGCTAGCCGCACCTGGGTGAGCATCCGTTGGTGCACTGCCTCGATCTCCGGCTGTTCTGCGGGGTGCTGGGCGGCGGGCCGCTTTCCCCCGCTATCGGGCGTTCCCCCGGCCACGCTTACCCCTGTCTCGCCTACCCCAGCCGGGCTGGCTCCCGCCAGCTGGGACTCCACGGCGGTGAGCAGCATGTGGATACTGGATAGCCCCTGGGCCACGGTGTCGTGGATGTCGCCGGCCAGCCGCATCCGCTCATCGGCCTCACCCGCCTTGCGGGAGCTGGCCAGGGCCTCTTCGCGGGCCGCGACCAGGGCATCGAGGGCGCGTGCCTTGGCGGTGGCCTCCCGGTGCAGCAGCTGGAAACCGACCCCCAGGGTCCAGGCGACCGCGGCCCCAATGGTCGGTCCGGTCACCGCGCCGATGTTCCAGCCGATGTGGCCCACCAGCATCGTCACGACCCCGAGCGTGAGCGCGGCGACCACCGCCGCGGAGATCCTCGGGCTAAACACGTACACGGCGAGGAAGAACATTGGGAAGACCACGAATGCGCCCTCCAGCTGCCCGACGGACATCACCGCCCACGCCCCCACCAGCAGGGCGAACCAGGTGGGCGCGCCCACCCAGCGGGTGACGAGTCGTTGGATGCAGTAGATCACCCAGAACACCCCCAGCCCGACCCAGGTCATCGGGTGGGTGGCCCGCCAGGCCACGAGAATGAGCAGGCCGATCATCAACACCTGCAGGCCCAACCACAAGCCGTGGGAGAGCTTGTCGAGGGTCGCAGGCTGCGAGCTGACTGGGTGGGTGCGCGGGTCTTCCTTCACGCCTCCACCCTAACCCCCATGGCCTGGGGCTTTGGGGTGACTCATCCTTTCGTATGAGTCAAAGTCCACCCCCACAGCCGATGTTTTCCTCTCCCCGCCCGGCGAGCATAGAAGTATGTTCCAAGGTCTTAAAGAGCTCCGTTCCGCCCCCAGCCGCACTGCGCTGATCACCCTGACGGTTGCCATGATCACCGTGATGGTGACCTTCCTGGCTTCCCTCGCCGCAGGTTTGAAGTATCAGTCGGTGTCCGCGCTCCAGGACCGTCTGAGCGACGATCAGGTGCTGGTGCTCGAGGACTCCGGCACCGCGTCGCTATCCTCCTCCCGCCTCAGCGAGTCCCAGATCGACACGCTGCGCGAAGACTACGGCGCCTCCCTGCTCGTCGTCGCCCGGGAGCGCGTGGACTCCACCCCTGTGTCCGTGTTCAGCTCCCCTGATATCCCGCACGGTGTTGCGCAGGTTCCATCCGAGTTTGAGGACGACGCCCTCGCCAAAGCCTTCGGCACGCCAGGCAGGATCACGCTGGGTGGCAGCGATTTCCAGGTCGAGCGCCCCGACCGGGACCTCTACTTCGACCACCAGCCGGTGATCTTCGTGTCTGACGCCGATGCTGGGAGCCTGCGCACCAATTCCCTGGCAGCCGTCGTGGACGCCGAGGCGATCGATTCCGCGGGCGGGGCACCCGAGGGAACGGTGGCGCTGAGCGGCGATGACCGGTGGAATGCCTCGGCCTCCTATACCGGTGAGCAGCTCTCGCTGAACCTCATGATCAATCTGCTGTACGTGATTTCCGCCCTCGTGCTTGGCGCCTTCTTCATGGTGTGGACGATCCAGCGCCTGCGGGGCGTGGCGATCTCCTCGGCTTTGGGCGCCTCCCGTCGGGTGTTGATCACTGACTCGCTGGGCCAGGCCGTGGTCGTCCTCGCCGTGGGAATCTTGGGCGGGCTCGCGGTCACTGGCGGTGTCGGGATGGCCCTGGCCGACACCCTGCCGATTGATCTCACCGCGTCCACGATGCTCCAGCCGGCCGGGATTCTGCTGCTCGCGGGCCTGGCGGGATCCGCGCTCTCGCTGCGCCCCGTGTTGAAGGTCTCCCCGCGCGAAGCCATGGCGGCAGCCTAGGCATCCCACTGGCCGAGGTAGTGCCGCCACCCCGCTGACGCACAATCCTCGCCGCTGACTTCCCCGACGTACACCCCGACAACGCCTTCCAAGGAGAAAACCATGACCACCGCAACCTCGCACAGCACCCAGGCCCTGCAGCAGAAGCGCAATGCACGCTCCGGTTCCGGGCTCACGATGGATGCCATCACCCTGGAGGTCAACGATGGCGCGCAGACTCGCCGCGTTCTGGATGAGGTCTCCCTGCACATCGCCCCGGGCGAACTGGTGGGCATCACCGGCCCGTCTGGTTCCGGCAAGTCCACGTTGCTATCCGTAGCTGGCTGCCTGCAAGAACCGACGAGCGGCGAGGCCGTATTGACCGCAGCCGACTCCAGCGAGGAGTTGACACTCACCGGGCACTCCGCCCGCGAGGCAGCGCGCCTCCGCCGTGAGCACATCGGCATCGTCTTCCAGCAGCCAAACCTACTACCTTCCCTGCGAGTCAAGGATCAACTCATGGCGATGCTGCACCTGGGCTCCCCGTGGCCTCTGCAGCGCAAGGCCAAGCAGGCGGCTTCCCAGCGCGCCGACGAGCTGCTGGAGGCCGTGGGTCTGGGTGGCCTGCAGCAACGCAAGGTCGGCGAGCTCTCCGGTGGGCAGCAGGCGCGGGTCAACCTCGCCCGCGCGCTCATGAACTCCCCACAGCTCCTATTAGTCGATGAGCCGACCGCGGCACTGGATACCACCACAGCCACCCAGGTCACCGAGCTGATTCGACAGATGGCTCGGGAGTCCAACGCGGCGACCCTGTATGTCTCCCACGACCAGGATCAGCTGGCCACCCTGGACCGGGTAGTGACCCTCGTGGACGGCAAGATCACCGAGAGCCGCTAACCCCGGATAAGACTTCGG